>QBMN01000187.1 GCA_003241845.1 Shackletoniella antarctica
TCAACAATGGCCGCCTCCACCCGATGCTTAAGCTGTCGCAGCGCCGTGGGCGAACTGCCGACGTGTGTGTCCAGATGAATCGCTTTGAAAAATGCGGATAGGCTCTCTGCTCCGACCCCTTGCTTAATCCCGAAGTGATACACCACCGCTATCACCAGACGAACCAACCAGCGGTACCCCACCGGTGTTTCCCACCCACTTGACTCGGGATATTGCTCAGCCCGTTTTATCGACTGCTGATGGCGATGAACACTGCTGCGGCTCAATCCTGTCGTCTCAGCTATCGCACTGAGCGCCGCTCGACCCTGCGTTTTCAGAAAATCAGCAACCTGTTGTCGCCGCTCTCGTAAAATAGATGTCATCGTTCCCGATTTGAATTCGTACCGGTAACGATACCGGGCTCTGGGCGCTGCCGCAGAGCCTTTTATCTCTTCTCGATAGGGTGCTTATTGATACGTCGCACCAAATATCCCTTTGTCCCGCCTTACGTTGATACCCCTCCATTGAGCTGACGGCCCTGATCGATAGCGCCCTTTGCGTCGGAGCTGGGGGTTCTTCCGGTTCCCTGGCCGACAAGCCGATCATTCGCGCCGCCGATGGTCGATTGCTGATTCCTGGCTCTCAGCTCAAAGGGCGTCTGCGCCACGAATGCGAAAAATTGGCCCGTGGGCTGGGTTGGCCCGTTTGTGAATCGCCAGTACCCCAGTCGATGTGCCCCCAGGTGGGGCTAAGCCAGTCGGCCTTTCAGCGCAGTGACTACACCGTTGAGCGCAAGGTCTTTGCCGATGGTCGGCTTCAGCACCACTGTCTGATTTGCCAAATATTTGGCAATCCGGCCCTGCCGTCGCGCATCGTCGTAGACGATTTGCTGTGCCAGGTCGCCCCAGACACCCTGCCCGAGGTCTTGCGGCCCGGTGTCACTCTCAACCGCCGCCGCCGCACGGCAGAAGACCAAAAGCTGTTTTTGCTAGAGACTTCGCCGGTCAATGTGCAGCTGCCCTTTGCGGGCCACATTCACCTAGAGCCAGACTGCCCCGACTATACCAAAGCCTTGATTCTGGCAGCCTTGCACCATATCCACGCCCTGGGGGGCAGTAAGTCGGCAGGGCTAGGCTGGCTGACCTGGGATATAGCCGATGCCACTGTTGATGAAAACGCCTGGGCGCTGCTTAAGAAGGAGGCCAACCTATGAAAGAGATTCAGTTAACCATTAAGGCTCTATCGCCCTTAGCGATTGGCCGCCAAAAGCCAGGTGGCTCTATCAGCGAAGCCCAGGAGTACATTCCAGGGTCGGTAATTCGCGGAGCAGTGGCCTCGCAAATGCTCCGCCAGTCGCCCCAGAGTGGTGACCAGCCGGGTGGCGACTTTCAGGCCCTGTTTGTGGATGAGGGCGCGGCAGTTTTTAGCAATGCCTACCCGACCGGGGCAGGGGTGCGATCGCAGGTGCCACCGGCCACAGCCGTCAGTTCCAAAACATTTCCCGGCTTCAAAGGTGAAAAGCCTGACAACGGTGGCGTCTTTGATACGCTAATTGACAGCTTTTGTGCCGAAGGCCATGGCCACCTGTACGACCCCAACTGCCCCAAAGATGGCGGCAGGCTAGAGCCGTTTGGTGGCTTCTACAGTCTTGAGGGCAATCAATACCGCTCCCACTCGGTGGCCACTCGCCTGCTGACCAAAGTTGGCATCAACCGCCGCCGAGCCACTGCCCAAGAGCAGGTGCTCTACAGCGTGCAGGTGATCAACGAGACGCAGAAAAAAGGGCGCGAAGATACCCTCTTCAGCGGCACTATTCGCCTAGAGAATGCTGAGTTAGCCCAGGTCTTAGCCGAGTACCTCACCTCCAGCCGCCTGCGGCTCGGTGGCTCGACCTCGCGGGGGTTGGGCAAGGTCAAAATTCAGGCAGAGGTAAGCGATTACCAGTCTGAGACCGAGCGGCGGGTCAATGCGTTTAATCAGGTGCTGCGCGATCGCTGGCAAACCTGGGGCAACCTCTTTGACTCTCCCCAGTCGCCTCTGCCCGAGACCTGCAAATTCTTCACCCTCGATTTGCAGTCAGAGGCCATTCTCTCTGAGCAGTGGCGGCGCACCACAGTAATTTCGCCTGCCATGCTCCGCCAAATGGCCGGGGTTGACGACCCTGACCTAGCCCTCCAAGCCACCTACAGCAGCTATGACTATCGCTCGGGCTGGAATGCCGCCTGGGGCCTGATGAAAGATGTGGAGTTGGTCACGACTAAAGGGGCCGTTTATCTATTTAGCACCCCCAACCTCGAAGCGTGGCTACCGGCACTAGCCGCGTTAGAACGCCGGGGAGTGGGAGAGCGAACCCCTGAAGGGTTTGGCCAGGTGCAGGTTTGCAGCGAATTTCATCATGTATTTCGGGAGGAAGCAGCGTGAGTTTTAGTACCCCTCAACAAGTTGAGCTCAAGATTCAAAAAGGGATACGCCAGGCCGAAGATGATCTGGTCATCTGGGTTCAAGAAGCCTTAGACAAAGCCGACTACCCACGGACTGGTCGAGACAAACTGGAAGAATCCCAGTTTCGTAACCTGGTGAGAGTTTCAGACACCACCGAAAGCTCAGAGGTGGTGAAAAACTTCCTGCGCTATCAGGTGGGCCGCGAGAAAAAATGGGGCCGAGGAGAGAAATCTCTGGCTGAGCGGATCATCGCCGACATTAACGGCAATTTGAAAACTAAAGCTCAGACCATTTCCAAAGATGCAGAGGGCGGCAGCATCAACGAAATTCATATCGAACTCATTCGTCGCTACCTGGGTTATGGTGCCCGCCATTTGAAATACCTCAACTCCCTGACCGAGCAACGCTGATCTTCCTAAGGCTTTGATAGACCTATGTTTGATGTATTTAAGAGCCGCTTAGAACTCAGCGGCATCCTCACCACCGTTACGGCCCTCCGCATTTCCCAGGGCCGATCTACAGAGCCCATCGGCTCTGATTTGCCAGTAGTCAAAGACTCCCTCGGGCGACCCCTGATTCCTGGATCGAGCTTTAAGGGGGCGCTGCGATCGCGCCTTGAGAGCTTTTTGCGCGGCATCGACAGCGATTTGGCCGTTGACCCCAGCGAACTCACTGGCCCAACCTGGATGCGCTGGCTAAAAGACCAAAAGCAGGCTCATGCGAACGACGACGCAGCTCTCACTGCTGCCCTTCTACAGCGAACCGACCTAGTCTCCCACGTATTTGGGTCGCCCTGGGTCGCCGGAAAATTCCAGGTCAGAGACCTGACGGTGCTGCCCGATCTGTGGTTTGGCCAGTACCAAGAGCGCGACGGCGTCTCCATCGACCGCGATACCGAAACCGCCTCCGACGGCAAACTTTACGACTTTCAGGTGGTGCCCGCCGGTACCCCCTTTGAGTTTAAAGCCGTGGTCGAAAACGCAGAAGACTGGGAGCTAGGGCTACTCATGATCGGCCTCCATCAGTTTGAAACCCAGCAAATTCCTCTAGGCGGTGGGCGATCGCGAGGGCTTGGGGTCGTGCAGCTTGAAATCTCAGATGCCTGGTGGATGGACTATCCAGAGAATCGCCCTGAAGAGTTACTGACCTACCTTCAACGCCTGGTCGCAGGAGACAAAGACAACCATTACAAGCTTGCCCCCGAGAGCTTCGGGCACTACAAGCAAGACTGGACGGAAGCTTTAATTAACTACCTCACCTCCCGCCTGCCAGCCCAGGTTGCAAACTAGGAGCCACCCCATGCACAAACGCTTTGTTAACCACTGCACGATTGATCTCACCATTGCTCCCTGTGGCCCCATGCTGATCAAGTCGGGCAAAGAGGGGGCCGACCCTACCAAACCCGACATGGAGTTTGTCGAGACCTACCACCAGGGCGGGCGCTCGATCTACCTGCCGGGTAGTTCCCTCAAAGGGGCCATCCGTGCCCACGCCGAGCGCATTGTTAGAACAGTGGGTGGCGACACCCAGCCCCAAGACCCCAGCCAGCTCTGGGCCAGCGACCCGCTAGACCGCAGTGCCTTTAGAGAGCTAGAAAAAGAGAAAGATACCCGGCAGGTGTATCGGCTCTCATCCTTTACTGACCAAATGTTTGGCAGCACTGCGATCGCCAGTCGCATCCGCATTGAAGATGCCTATCCCGTTGATCGCGCCCAGCTCAAAATCGAAGAGCGCAATGGGGTGGCCATTGACCGAGTCTTTGGCTCGGTTGCCGTGGGGCCGTTTAACTACCAGGTCTGCACGGGTGGCGAGTTTCGCACCAAAATTCACCTCAAAAACTTCACCCTGGCCCAGCTGGGGCTGATTGGCCTGGTGTTGCGCGACCTCAACGACGGCTGGTTTGGCCTGGGCTTTGCCAAGTCTCGCGGCATGGGCCAGGTAAACGCTAAGCTCGACTCAGCGGTGGTGCAATATCCCGGTTGCGTGCTCGATGGCGACTCGATTAAAGCGATCGGCACCAACCAACGGTGGGCTAAAACCTTGCTGCTAGGGGCTGGGGAATTTTTGGAGGGTACTGAAGCCAGTCGCTACGGATTCCCCAAGCCCGACCAGCAGGAAACCCCTGTCGCGGGTGGCGATATGCCTCTGGGCTTTGGCGTACAGCTTGTTTGGACTGGCCCCGAGCAGGTCAATGACCTGTTTACCCGGTCGGTGAAATCTTGGAGCCAAGTGCTAGGGGTGGCCGCATGAGTGCGTTTGTTGGTACCCGAACTGTGGCTTCGGCGGAGGAGTTGCGATCGCTCCTTGAGCAGCATCAAACCGAAAAATCCTGCTTCTTTTTGCGCTGGCCCCACAGAGTCAGCGGGTTTTGCAAGACCTTACCCCCAGACTTCCCCAGCCCCGAAGGTCAGCTGTTCGACAGCCAAAAAGAACTGCGCTGGCAGCCGCAGGGCCAGGGCTACAGCGTTTTGCTGCTCAGCGCCAGCGGGCCGCAGCCCAAGTTTGAGCCGGTGGGCGGTACTTGGGAAATTCAGGCACAAGATGCCCACCTCTACCCCAAAACAGAAACCCGATTTCCTCAAGGCATCAATGACCAGCAGGTCAACATCGGCCAGCGCTACTTTACCGATCCACAGACTGCCACTGTCCATTTTGTTGCGCTCAAAGTGAGCTAGTTAGTTATGACTGCCAACCCACCCCGGCCCAAACCTCGCCGTTCTGAAACCAACGACAACGAGAATGCTGTCGATAAACCCTATGCCCTGGTGCCCTTTCCACAAAAAGCGCCCCAGCTTAAGCACCCCGTTGGACACGATCGCTATCGCAAGGATTGCCTACACGGAAAACTAGTGCTGAAGCTGACGGTTAAAACAGCGGTGCACGTTTCTACAGGGATTGTAGCGATGGGAAGTGATGTCGGCGATCGCATTCCGTTAATCAAAACCATGGCCCAGGGGCGACAGCGACAGCTCACCATACCGGGCAGTTCGCTCAAAGGGGTAGTGCGATCGGCCTACGAAGCGATTACCAACAGCACCCTGGCGGTGGTTAGCGGCAGATACAAACAAGACATGCCACAAAATCGACTGCCCTGCCGCAACAAAGAAAATCTCTGCCCCGCCAGCCTTGTCTTTGGGGCGATGGACTGGCAAGGGCTGATTCACTTTACCGATGCCACCTGCGAGGTCGCCAAGTCGGCCACGGGGTTTATGCCATCGCTCTATCGCCCCCGGCCCGATGAGCGAGAGGCCTATTTTCAGCAGGGCAAAGCGGTGGGCCGCAAGTTTTACTACAACGCGGTGAAAGCGGTCAGCGGTGGTGATCGCGGCATTCCGGTACAGCAGGCCGGTACAGAGTTTGTGTTTAAGACCGACCTTCAGTTCTCTAACCTGTCCCAGGCAGAACTGGGCACGCTGCTGATTGTGCTGGGTCAAGATGCCAAATACCCCATGGCGCTCAAGGTCGGCGGCGGCAAGCCCATTGGCATGGGCACCATGACCGTGGCGATTGAGGCGGTCGAAACGCCCGAGAGTCTAAAAGAGCGCTATACCCAGTACGCGATACCTGACTCTAATCAACTCAGCGGCAATGCTCTCAAACGCTTTGTCGATGACGCCATTGCCGCAGCCCATCGCAGCCTGGTGGAAAAACCCCAGCTCGAAGCCCTGGCCGACATTCTCAAATGGCCGACCGATAGAACCGCACCGGAGGGCATGTATTGATGCAGGCTACAACTGACTTAACCAATACCCAGTGGCAGGTAGCTGATGCGATCGCCCGCCAGCTGGTGCTCGATCAAACCGACCTGAACGAGTTTCGTAAAACCATCAGCTATCTGCGGGCCTACGGCGATCGCCCCGACGCGGGCAAAAAATACTTCGACTACCTCAATGCGCTGACCCGCAATGGCGATCGCATTGGCCACAGTAAGAAAACCCACGGCTACCTAGAGAGCATCACCGCCATTTGCCAAAAATACCTGGAGAACTACAAAGACGATGCAGATACCATGCTGCAAATACTGGGCTGGGCGGCCCGGCTAATGCAGTACTACAAAGTCGCTGGCCCTATTGGCGAAATACCAGAGCCGACGATTCAATCTGAGCGGGAAGCTGAAATTCAGGCCGTCGTCACTAGCCAGGAGTTCTATGAAGGGCAGACCCTAGAGGCCGTGATAACAGGCATTAAAGGCAACAAAGTTACCTACGAGATGCTGGGCACTCTGCGGCTGACCGCTAGAGAACCCAAACACGCTAAGGATCTCTCAGAGGGCCAGATCGTCACCGTGGAGGTCACAGCCCTAAAGCCAGATGGCTCACCTAAAAATGTCAAATTCACGGGTTAATTGTCATGAATGCCGCGCCAACCAGTCTCTACAGGTCTCCTTTTGTCTCCACATTCTTGTCCCATTCCTCCGCCGACAGCGCCTTGGTCGAAGCTGTCGCTGAGCAGTTAGGGCGTCGCGGGGTTTTGGCCTGGCTCGATAAAAACGAGCTTTTGGAAATGGGGACACTAGATACTGTTCTTAAACAGGCTGTTCAGCAGCAAGCCACTCTAACCCTTTTTCTTTCCGAAGCTTCTCTGAAATCTGAATGGTGTAAAGACGAAATCAGGTGGGCGATTGAGGCCGAAACAGGCATCGATCATCTGCTGCCAGTGTATCTAGGCACTCCGCTCACGCTGGTTAAAGGACATCCGCTGTTGCGCAGCCGCTTTCTGCATCCCGATGGCGATAAGGTCAATAAACTAGGCTATACCTGTCGGCAAGATGCAAACGAGCCTGACCCCGATGCGATCGCAGACAAGATCGCAGCTACGGTATACCGCCGCTCAATTCCAGAACCGTGGTCTGAGGTGGTGATTGTCTTAGATCAGCGGGGAGAAGGCCCCCGCCGAAGTTTCCCTACCCTGCCCAGCAATATGGCTAGCTTAAATGCGCCCGTCCTGACGTTTCGCCCCAGTCTGGGACATCGCCAGCGCCAAGAAGTGCTGACCGGCCCGGACTGGCATAACATGGTGACGACAATGACGCGATCGCTGTCTTTAGCCCTGGGCACGGTGCGAGGAGAGAACCGCAAAGTGCGTGTGTTGGGGAATGCCCAGGCTGGGCTAGTGTGGGCAGTGGGTAGGCATTTCAATCGCACCACCTCTGCCGACCTGTACAGCTATGGTCGGGATGACGTAGCCATAACCAATAAGAACCAGGACAGGCATAGCCCTGTGTCGGGGGGAGACCCGAACAAAGCCAAACTGATACCCGCTGAGGCAAAAGGTCTAGCGACCAACCAACCCACAGTGGCCCTAGGGGTTGGATTGCAGGAACGGTATGCTACCGCTGTACAGCAAGCCGTCCCAGACTTACCCCTATTTTGGCTAGAGTGCGGGTTTATCGAAGATTCTGAACAGGCGATGCAGTTGGTAGCCGATATGGTCGCTTCAGTCGAAAGACTGCGGCGAGAGTATGGTACTCGGGAACTGGTTCTGTTCTGGATCACCGCTAACCACGTTGCCCTTCTAGCTGCCGCTAATCTAACTACCCACGTGATTCCCAAGATCAAATTCATGGAGTGGGATCACGCAGAGGGGCAGTACGTCCACCTCACTATGCCAGGGGATTGAGGGCAATCCGTAAGGCAGGGGTCAGAAGGATAAATGGGGCAGGCAATTCAAGGGAAAAGGCCCGATCGCAGCCCCCGGCACTCCTCCGCCAGGGGCATGCCCAACTCAGTAGCCAGGGCGATGGTCAAAGACCGGCCCTGAGGGCCAACGCCCGATCAAACGCCCCCACCGCCCTCTCCCGATCGCCGATCGCCTGGTACAGCGGGCCCAAATATTTGCAGGCTGATGCTTCTAGCGACTGTGCCCCCTGCTCTTGCAGTATGTCAATCCCGGCTTCCAGGTGAGCCAGGGCAGCATCGTATTGGCCCAGCTTAGTCAGAGTTTCGCCCAGGTTAGCCAGGGTCAACCCCTCGCTCAACGGATCGCCAATCTGCCGCGCGATCGCCAGCGCCTGCCCGTAGTGCTCCACCGCCTGCTCATACTGGCCCAGCTCACTCTCGGCATTGGCCAGGTTGCCCAGGGCGGCGGCTTCGGCCCGCTTTTCGCCAATCTGGCGGGCGATCGCTAAATCTTGCCGATGGTAGGTCGCTGCCTGGGCGTAGTCGTGCAGGTCGTCATACACGTTGCCGATGCAGCCCAGGGCCGCCCCTTCCCCGGCCCCATCGCCCATGGCCCTGACCAGCGCCAGGTTTTGGTGGTGGTACTCTAGAGCGAGTTCCAGGTTGCCCAATTGCAAATAGGTGTTGCCCAATCCCTGGAGGGCACGGGCTTCGCCGGGGCGATCGCCCAGAGTTCTGGCTAGCCCCAGGTGCTTCTCGTAGTGCTCTAGCGCGGGGTTGAACTGCCCCAGCGAGAGGTAGAGGTTGCCGAGATAGCCCAGAGCGTTGGTCTCCCCCTGGCGATCGCCCACCTCCTGAGCAGGGTAAGCGCAAGAAAAACACCGAGAAATTGTGTCACGTTGCGAGACCTGCGGCAAGGACGGTGAGCATATAGTCAGGACTCATTGAGGCCCGCTTCGCCTTTTGTTTGAGACTTCGTTTTTTTGAAGTTTCTTGATCGAGCACACCGATGGCCAAGCGTCGCAGGAGAGCCATGTTCTCGCCCCCGTGGCCGCGCCGAATGCGGGACTTATCCTCACCCCAGGTGACATCGAGCACCCAGTGGAGTTGATTCTCAATCCCCCAGTGGGTGCGAATGGCCCGGCCAATCACCGCCGCATCACAGGGCAGTGACGTGAGATAAACCATCACCTCTCGGGTGGTCTTGTTCCAAAGGTGTCGAACCCGCTTCACCATGACGATGGTTTTAAGACCCACCCATTGCTCGATTTGGTGGAGGCATCCCATCGAGGCGACCGGCACGGCCCACACCTGCCGA
>QBMN01000188.1 GCA_003241845.1 Shackletoniella antarctica
CCCTACCCCTCACCCCCGCCGAAGAGCGAGTGTTTTGGGAAGTGGTGCAGGGCTACACCAATAAACAGATTGGCGAGCACCTGTTTCTCAGCCCCCGTACGGTGCAAACCCACCTCAGCAACATGCTGACCAAGCTCAGCCTAGAAAACCGCTCGCAGATCGTGCGCTTTGCCTATGAGCAGGGCCATCGCCTGCCGGAGGAGTCGGGAAGGGGGTAAGTGATGTAGTTGGTGTAGATGCACCCACACACCCACCCCCACTTCACCTCGCTACCCAAGACGTTCTATCATTAAAAGCGGGCTCTCTCATGCGGTAGCTATGGTTTCGGACGGCGACACATTGGTGAATTTGCGCTCACAGCTGCAGGGCGATTCGCTTAAAAAGCAGCTTTCGGCGGTGCATGAGCTGTTGGCCATGGGGCAAGAGGGTATCGAGGTTTTGACCACTACCCTGGTGGGGCGTAAAGACGATCCCGCCACAATTCTAGATGGCAAAATTTTCCAGGTGCTCCACGCCACAGAGCAGGAAAATCTGCGCGGCTTGCTAACTCAGCTGTGGCCCCAGGGGCGGCTAAAGCCGCTGTCTGAACAGGGAATCGACTATGAGCCTCTGCAAGATCTGTTGATTCGGCAAGAGTTTGAGGAAGCTGACCGGCTGACGCTAGCCAAGCTGTGCGAGTTGGCAGGGCCAACGGCGGCAAAGCGCAAGTGGGTTTATTTCACCGAGGTCGAGCAGTTTCCGGTAGTCGATTTGCAGACCATTGATCGGCTGTGGCTGATCTACTCTGAGGGCAAGTTTGGCTTTTCGGTGCAGCGCCGCCTGTGGCTCAGCCTGGGCCAAAACTGGGATAAATTTTGGCCGCGCATTGCCTGGAAAGACAAGAACATTTGGACCCGCTACCCCGGCGGGTTTGTTTGGGATTTGAGCGCCCCCGACGGTCACCTGCCCCTGTCAAACCAGCTGCGCGGCGTGCGGATGATGTCGTCGCTGCTGACTCACCCCGCCTGGAGCGAGGAGGCGTAGGTGCCAAAGCAGCGGGCTAAGGCCGACCTGCCAACCAAGGTGTGCTCAGTGTGCCAGCGCCCGTTTACCTGGCGCAAAAAGTGGGCCGACTGCTGGGATGAGGTGAAATATTGCAGCGATCGCTGCCGCCGCCGCCGCTAGAGCATTGCTTCCTTGTCGGGAGAAACCAGTGAGAGAGCAACCGGGTTTCTTCGCCCCAACCAGTGGGGTCTATCGGGTAGCCCAAAGGAAGCCCGGTTGCTTAAACCGACTTACCCGATCAGACGTTGCCTGAGCACTGTCTTTATACCCTAGACGAGGTTTTGGGAGAGGCATTTTACCCCGGTGAACCCAGTGCATTGGGGTAGCGGGGCGATCGCCCAGACTGACCGCCCAAACTACAATGGCACGGCAATCAACCCCCTAAAATAGGTGGGCACTCTTCAGGAAAGCCCCCATGACCCAGGCATTACCCAAGGTAATTATCCACGGCGGAGCCGGCAGCTCTCTGGGCCACAAAGAACGGCTGGTGACCCTACGGGAAGATCTGCACGGCATCGTCAAGCAGGTTTACCAAAAAGCCGAGGCCGGAGCCAGCGCCCGCGACTGCGTGGTATTTGGCTGCCAACTGATGGAAGATTCTCCTCAGTTTAATGCGGGCTATGGGTCGGTGCTGCAATCGGACGGCCAGGTGCGCATGAGTGCGGGGCTGATGGATGGCAGCGCCCAGCGGTTTAGCGGCATTATCAACGTGTCGCGGGTGCGGCACCCCATTGACCTGGCGGCCTACCTGCAACCCGCCCCCGATCGCGTCTTGTCTGACGTGGGCGCGGCCGAGCTAGCCCGAGAGATGGCCCTGGCACCCTTTGACCCAATCACCGACCTGCGCCTACAAGAATGGATGCGGGAGCGGGCCAACAACTTTCAAAGCCCGATGGCTGGGGTGGTCGCAGGAACCGTAGATGCTCCCGAAGACCTCGAAGCCCGGCGCGGCACCATTGGGGTGGTGGTGCTCGATATGGATGGCCGTCTGGCGGTGGGCACGTCCACCGGGGGCAAAGGGCTAGAGCGGCTGGGGCGAGTCAGCGACTCGGCGACCTCGGCGGGCACCTATGCCAACGGCTTTGCGGCGGTGAGCTGCACGGGCATTGGCGAAGATATTGTTGATGAGTGCCTGGCGTCTCGCATTGTGGTGCGGGTCACCGATGGCATGACCATGACCGCCGCCTTAGCCAAAACCTTTGGGGAAGCGACAGCAAATGGGCGAGATTTTGGGGCGATCGCCCTCAGCCACCGGGGAGAAATTGCCTGGGGAAAAACCAGCGACGTGCTGCTGGCGGCCTACCATACGGGCGATGCGGTGGGTGATACCCTAGAGCTAAACTCAGGTACATTAACCGGCGTGGTTTAACCGCTATGACTGACCCCAACCAACCCAGGCGCAAGCCCTCGGCCTCAGAGAAAAACCTGCTCAACATCGACGTGCCCACCCTGATGGTGATTTTGACCGCCCTGCTTTTGCTGCCCCTGCTGGCGACGGGGTTTATTTCTCAGTAGAAGTACGCTCATGTCCTTATTATTAAAGGTCGATTTGGTGATCGCGGGAGGTGGTCAGTATGGTGACGGCAAAAGAGGCAACTACGGCCCCAGCATTGGCAACCGCCCAGGCGGCTGAGCCCGCTGATTGCTCTGGTAATTTTCAGAGACTCCAGCAGTTGCTGCGCGATCGCTGGGTGTCTACCGACGACTTCGATACCGAAGAGCGCCACATCGTGGTGGTGCCTTCTCTCAGCCTTGATCAAGAAGAGCTGCTGAAGATAGAGGGCGTCAACCACTACGAAGAGCGGCTGCTGTTTTCGCTGATTCGGCTGCGCAACCCCAACACACGCCTGGTCTACGTCACCTCCCAGCCGCTGCACCCCAGCATTGTTGACTACTACCTAGAGCTGCTGCCGGGCATTCCCAGCTCCCACGCGCGGGAGCGGCTGACGCTGTTCTCGGCCTACGACAGCTCCCGCAAGCCCCTCAGCCAAAAGCTGCTAGAGCGTCCCCGCCTGCTAGAGCGCATTCGTAAGGCCGTAAACCCCCAGCGGGCCTACATGACCTGCTACAACTCCACCCCCAGGGAGCGCGATCTGTCCCTGGCCCTGGGGCTGCCCCTGCTGGCCCTCGACCCCGATCTGCTGTACTGGGGCACCAAGAGCGGCAGCCGCGAAATTTTTCAGCGCTGCGGCATTCCCCACCCCCTGGGCAGTGAGCTGGTGTTTGACCAGCAGGCCCTGGCTAAGGCTACCGCCGAGGTGTGGGAGCAAGACCCCAGCCTGCGGCGAATTGTGATCAAGCTCAACGAGGGCTTTTCGGGCGAAGGCAACGCGATTTTAGATCTGCGGAAATTGTCGGCGGTGACACCGGGGCATGCGGAGCACAGCGATCGCGTCCAGGCCATCACCAAAGCCTTCTCCCATCTCAGCTTTCAGTGCGACACCGAAACCTGGGAGCATTTCTCGGCCACGATACCGGTGCTGGGGGCGATCGCCGAGGCCTTCATCGAAGGCGACCACAAAGAATCTCCCAGCGTGCAGGGCCGCATCACCCCCCTGGGGGAGGTCGAAATTCTCTCCACCCACGACCAGGAGCTGGGCGGCCCCGACGGGCAAATTTTTCTCGGCTGCTCCTTCCCGGCCCGACCCGACTACCGCCTCGAAATTCAGGCGATGGGCCAGCGCATTGGCGAAGAACTAGCCCGCCAGGGTGCCCTCGAGCGCTACGGCGTCGACTTCATTGCCGTGGCCAAAGGTGACCCCACCACCCCCGAGTGGGATATTCAGGCGATCGAAATTAACCTGCGCAAGGGCGGCACCACCCACCCCCTGATGGCGATGAAAATGCTCACCGAAGGGCGCTTTCACCAGGCCGACGGGCTGTTTTATACCAAGCAAGAGCAGGTGCGCTACTACCGCGCCTCCGACAACCTGCAAAAGCCCCACTACCGGGGCCTGCTGCCCAGCGACCTAATGGATATCATCGTCACCAAGCAGCTGCACTTCAACTCCATCAGCGGCGTCGGGGCCGCCTTTCATCTCATGGGCAGTCTGTCGGAGTACGGCAAAGTGGGCCTCACCTGCATTGGCACCAGCCCCGACCACGCCCGCGAGATCTACGATCAGGTGGTCGCCGCCCTCGACGAGTCGACTGGTCATACAGATATTGGTTAGGAGGTCTCCAGGAAAGAAAATACCCCCAGGTAGGGGCGCAGAGCCTGCGTCCTTGGGAGGCAGCAAAATCCTTAGGTATTTTCGTTGCCAGAATTGTCCTAAGTAGTTGACCTGAATTAATCAACATCCTGGGCCACACCTACACCCAAGCCCCCCTTGAAGTACACGACCATGACTGGGCCTCGTTAGCCACGGGTAAGGCCATGCCGCACGGGCTTTATGACCTCACAGAGAACACCGGCCATGTCTAGATTGGCGCTCTTCGGCAGAGGGGTAGCGGCTACCGTGCTGGTCAAACCACGAGGGTACTTCTCGGCCCATGCCGCCCAAGAGGCCCTGGGCACTGCCGATCGCAATCCCTGCCTCTGGCATCCAGTAGGGTTCGCCGATTTGCAGGCGGTACTGCCCATCGACCAGCTCGTACACCTCAAAGGGCTGGTGCTGATCGCGCTGCCAGTACTAAGGGTTATGGATGACCTAGTAAAGCGCTCCGAGCGTCTGGTAAACAGGAAAGATCGGCTTTGACCATGGTCTTAGCCCAAAAGACGGCGTGTTTCAATCGTAGGCTGGTCAGCCTGAACTCGCTCGGGTTGACCTACCATTGGTTCGGTAGGTCGTTATCAGTGAAGTTGTATGGTTGCGCTTTTTCCGGCTCGGTGGCGGCGGCAGCGGCAGAAAATAGGGAATTCACGGTGGTTGGGCGCGGTGGGGGGCATGGCGATCGCCCTCACCACCGCCATTGCAGCCCCCGCCCCCGCCGCCCAAAACCCGGTGATTCAGGTGGGCATTGTGCAGCGCTTTGGCGAAAACCTGCAAGACCGCATCACCCTAGAAGCCCTGCCCGGCGAACAGCTCATTCTCAGCTTTGAGACCCAGGGCCAGCCCCAGACTTTGACCACAAATCGGGTGGTGCTGGGCCTGGCCCCTGAGCAACTGCCCGAGGCGCAGCTGGGCGAGCGCATTGTGCTCAGCAACCACCGCAGCTTTGAGACCGCAGAGTACAGCGCTCAACAGTGGCGCGATCGCGGCATTGAGCCTGAGATTGCCCAGCCCGGCAGCTGGGAGGTGTGGGCCAACCGCGAGCAGTACGACAGCCCCCTGGTGCGCCGCCTGCTGGTGAAGAACCTGCAAGCCCAGGGCTTTACCGAAGTCTTTCTCGACAGTGAGGTGGTGGGCCAAATACCGCGCACCTACTTTGAGGCCAACGGCTACCGCTACAACCGCGACAGCCTCGACATTCGCGCCAGCGGCGGGCGAGTGCGGGTGGCCCAGCCCGGCGACCCGCCCGTCACCCGCGTCTACGGCGGCACCCTGCGGGTACAGCCCAACACCTACGGCACCTACACCCTGGTCAACAGCGTGCCCATTGAGACCTACCTGCGCGGGGTGGTGCCCCACGAGATCGGCCCTAGGGCCCCGGTGCCCGCCATCCAGGCCCAGACAGTGCTGGCCCGCACCTACGCCCTGCGCAACCTGCGCCGCTTTGCGATCGACGACTATGAGCTTTGCGCCGACACCCAGTGCCAGGTGTACCGGGGGCTGACGGGCACTGCCCCGGTGGCCGACCAGGCCATTGTGGCCACCCAGGGCCAGGTGCTCACCTACAACAACGAGCTGGCCGACACCCTTTATTCATCGACTACCGGGGGGGTCACCGCCGCCTTTAGCGACGTGTGGGACGGGCCTGATCGCCCGTACCTGCGGCCCGTGGTCGATACCGTCTACGGCCTGTGGGATATCAACCAGTACCCGCTCAACTCTGAGGAGGCTGTGCGGCGGTTCATTGCCCTCGACCAGGGCTTTAACGAAGACACCTGGCAGCTGTTTCGCTGGCGCAACGAGGGCACTCTGGCCGAGATCACCGCCGATCTCAAGGGCTACCTGGGGCGCAGGCAGCATCCGCTGGCGGGGTTTAGTCAGGTGCGATCGCTCCGAGTCACCGAGCGGGCCAACTCAGGCCGGGTGCAGGTGGTCGAGGTAGAAACCGACATCGGCATTGTGGAGCTGAGAAAAGACGAAATCGTGCGAGTGCTGCGCCCCCCCCGCAGCCTGCTGTTTTACTTAGAACCGATGTATGGCACCGCTACCGAGGGCACAGCAGAGTCACCGCTGATCGGCTATCGCTTTGTGGGTGGTGGCTGGGGCCACGGGGTTGGCATGAGCCAGACTGGCTCCTATCGTCTGGGCGATCTGGGCTGGGGCTACCAGCGCATTCTCCAGTTTTACTACCCCGGCACGACGCTACAGCCAATTAGCGATCAAATCACGTTCTGGCGAGAGCCAGGGTGAGATGGATGTTTGAATCACGGGCGGAGCCAGAGGCCGAACCGCCCAACGGCTTGCAGAAAGTTAAGGCTACCAGGACTAAGCAGGCAAAACGGAAACCCTCCAAAGCCCCTGGCAAAATTTTAGACTCCCATGGTGAAGCTCCCGAGCAGTACCCCGATGCCGATTGGTAAGGGGTTTTTTGAGAAAGAAGATAACCACTGGCAGGGGAGTAGAGCCTGCGCCCTTAGGAGGCAGCAAAATTCTCGGGTATTGTCGTTGTCAGAATTGTCCTAAGTTAGCCCAGCACCTCTTGCAGCATTTGGCGGTGCTGGCTGACGGTCGCCAGGGTGTTGGCGGTGATCAGCCCGCAGGCCGCCACCGCTGGCAGGCCAATGCCAGGGAAGGTAGAACCGCCCACGCACAGCAGCCCCTCTAGCGGCGTCTTTGGCCCTGGGAAGAGGCCATCTTGGACAGAAATAGCGGGGCCGTAGCTGCCCCGATGGCAGCGCAAAAAACGCTCGTGGGTGAGGGGTGTGCCCACCAGTTCTACCTCTACCCGCTGGCGCACGTCGGGGATGACACGCTCTAGGGCCTGCCAGAGGGGTTCTGCCCGTTCAGCCTTGAGTTGTGCATACTCGGGGCTGCGGCGATCGCATCCCTGCCAAATCTCGTAGGGTTCTGTGGCCGGGGTGTAGACATGGACCGTGTGCTTACCCGGTGGGGCCAAGGAGGGGTCGAGCACGGTGGGAATCGACATCACAATCAGATTTTGCGGCGCGTCAATGCCCCGTTCCCAATCCTCCACGGTGATGTAGTGACAGGCCAGGTCTGCGGGCAGGCCTGCGCCGTCGATGCCCAGGTGCAGGTGCAAAAAGCTGGGGCACTCAGGGGTGGCCCCACGTTCTTCTACGAATGCCTTGGGTAATGCGCCCTCGGGCACCAGCTTGAGGGTGTCCCAAATCGAGGCGTTGGAGATCACCGTGCTGGCTTTGAGGGTTTCGCCGGAGCGCAGGGTGACTCCGGCAGCACGGCCTTTTTCTACCAAGATCTCTTCTACATGGGCGCCTAGCCGCAGGGTGCCGCCATGGTTTTCTAGGCCGCGCACCAGCGCATTGACCAGGGCGGCGCTGCCGCCGATGGGGTAGTCGAGGGTGACGCCGGGGCGGTACCACTCGGCAAACATAAAGGCCATTTCGGCGGTGCTGGTGCCCTCGGCGGGCAGCCCCGACAGCAAAAAGCAGAGCAAATTCATCCAGTGGCGAATGAAGGGGTCGCGGGTGGTGCGATCGAGCACAGTGCTGAAGGGCTGGCTCGATTGGGTCAGGGCCAGAGCATTGCGCAGCAGATCCCAGACGTAGGGAGCGACAGTTTGTAGCGCCCCTAGATCCAAGCGCAGGGCGGCAGGGGGGAGGGCTGTAGCCGCTTTGCCCAGGGGAACCATTGCCTTTTGCAGGCGACGCCACTCTTTTACAGCAGCTTCCCCGCGCAGGGTGCGCAGCACGTCGGCAAACTGGTCGTTGCCCACGGTGGTGTCAAAGTCGCCCTCGGGAATGCGCACGCCCCAGGTGTCGTAGCTGGCCCAGGTGACGGTGTCGCCCTCGCCTACCGCGTCGAGCACATGGCGCAGCGGGTTGGTAGAACCTCGGTAAGACATGCCCGAGTAGAGCGACGGCCCCGAGTCAAAAATATAGCCATTGCGCTCAAAGCCGTGGGCCGCGCCGCCGGCGATCGCGTGGCTTTCACAGAGGGTGACATGGTAGCCGTAGCGGGCCAGCAGCGCGCCGCAGCAGAGGCCGCCAATGCCGCTGCCGATCACAATCACATCTCTGCTGTCTCTGTTGCTAGTTGGGGGCATATCGTGACCCTAGCTCCCTGAGTAGCCCTGAATAGTCTCAGGGCGAAACTGCCGCAAAATAGGGGTCGCCTGGCGCACCAATGCCTCAGAGCCGCGCACCACCACTACAAATTTCCCCTCGCTGAGGCGGTTGCGGTAGGACAGGGCATCGCCGCCGCCGATCGCCACACCGACCCCGCCGCCGATCAGAAATGCCCCCATCGCCCCACCGATAGTCCCCAACAGCCCACCAATAATTTGGTTGCCCAGCTGCCCCGTCCAGGTGAACGTTTCCAGCCCGGTGATGATATTGAACGTAAACCCAGCCCCAAAGCCAAAGGGCACCAGCCACAGCATCATCAGGCGAGTCTGTTTCCAGGCCTCGTCGGCGGGGTCAATCAGGCCATACTCGTCGGCGGTTTTGAAGCCTTTGCCCAAAATATCGATGTTGTCTTTGGGCAAACTGGCATCTTCTAAAGCATTGTAGGCTTCTTCGGCTTTGATGCGATTGTCTAAAACGGCGACCAGATAGTTCATATTGAGGGCGATGGGGCTGAACAGAGGGAGAGTATAAATCCAGCTTATATTATGCCTCAATGCCCTAGCCTGAATTATTCATGGCGCTCGGGAAACGTCGGTCATTCCTGCGAAGCGCCTGCCCCCGCAAAGGCGTGGGGCGAAAATCCACGCCCGTCATTCCCGCACAGGCGGGAATCCATTAGAGAGTATGGTGCGTCGCCTGGATTCCCGTCTTCACCGGAATGACAGCCATTGACTCCTGCGTCGCTTGAATTCTCGTTTTCATGGGACAATACCTTCGCCAAATTAGGCAGAGTTAGGCAGGCTAGGAGCAGGATGAATGCGTCCCAGATTGGTTAAGCGGTTGAGGGCTTGGGACCAGAAACCGGGTTTGGGTTTTTGGGGAAGGAGATTGATGATTTCTGCGGCAT
>QBMN01000189.1 GCA_003241845.1 Shackletoniella antarctica
GGTTTTCGGTGAGGGGGCGGGTATTTTGGGCCAGGGCGGGGGCCACTGAGAATGACCCGGAGACCAGGAAGGCGATGGCCAAAGACCGGCCCCTAGGGGCGATCGCCCCCCAAGAAGATGTCTGCATCAGCTTAAAAGCCATAGGTAGTCCTGCTTTATGAGTTGCATTGGTAGGCATAATCCCAGGGCGCACTGGGCTATCCTACCATCGGCCCAATCAGCCCTGGCGGAAACGTTGCGAAGCTTGGGACGCATTAGCGCCTAGCGCAGTGTTATCCCTGGTCTAGGGCGCAGTTTCTAGAGCATTCGCCAAGATATTCGCCAGCGCTGCCTTATCGACCTGGCCCTGGGCCACCTGCATCACCAGATCGTAGGCTTCCCTATTGCTCAAGCTCAGGCGATATCCATTGACCCTGAGAAAAGTAACCATGACCGCGAAAGCCGTTCGCTTGTTGCCATCTACAAAGGGATGATTCTTGACCAAATGAAATAGATACGCCGCCGCCTGCTCGGGCAACGTTGGATGCAGTAGTTCGCCGCCAAAGGTGGCCTGGGGCTGGGCTAGGGCAGACTCCATTAGCCCGCGATGGCCCTTTGGGCCGGTCTTTGACCATCGCGCACCCCAGCGGTGCCGCCAAAACGTTCAATTTGGCGGCTGTGGAGCATTAAAACCGTTGCTGCGTCGAGAAATTTAGGAGTTGGCAAGGCGGGTGTAGACCTCTTCGTGCTCTTTCTCTGAGGCTAGGTAAGCTTGCATCGCTTCCTCTGGGGAGGCCATCTGGAGATTTCCGCTCAAGGACTGAACGTAGGCTAGGGTTTCAACCAGAGCGGCTTCAGGCAGATGATCTAGCTCAGCCAGAATTTGTTCTTTGAGGGTGGCGGTGGCGATAGTCATGGCTTTGGCCTCAACCGAAGGGCTTGAACCCCTATTTTAGTGCGCAGCTGGCCTAGGCAATCAATTGGGTCTCCCCAGGGCGCGAGGGGAGCAGACATGGGAGAATAGACACCCTGTGCGCAAATGGTAACAACGGTATGACGGCGGCAATGCCCTTTTCTTCTGAGGTGATCGAGTCAGCCATGCAGGCGGGGGAGTTGACCTTTGCCCTGCCCGACCCCACCGACGAAAAGATCTCTGACTACGAGTTTAACCAGCAGATGGAGGCGGCATGGCAGGTGTGCGATCGCTTCGATCTGCAAACCGATATCTGGCGCGGGCGCATTTTGAAGACGGTGCGCGATCGCGAAAAGAAAGGCGGCGACGGTCGCGGCACCGGCTTTCTCAACTGGCTCAAAGACCGCGAAATCACCAAAAGCCACGCCTACAACCTGATCGAGCTAGCCGATAGCGCCGACCAGCTGCTCGACACCGGTATGCTCACCCCAAAAGAAGTCAACCAGTTCAGCAAGCGCGCCTTTGTCGAAACCGCCAAATCGGCCCCCGAGGTGCAGCAGCTGGTCAGCGACTCCGCCCGCAAGGGCGACCACATCACCCGCCGTGAGGTGCGCCAGGTGGCCAACGAGTGGGCCGCCATGACCTCTGATCTAATTCCCGAAACCCTGCGGGAAAAGGCTGCCAATAACACCATCCCCACCCGCTACATCGCGCCGTTGGTGAAGGAGATGGAGAAGCTGCCCCCCGTTCACCAGAACACCCTCAAAACCGAGGTGGAGCTAAACCCCGATTTAGATACCCTGAAGCAGGTCACCGCCGAGGCCCGCTACCTGTCAAAGTACCTGGCCTCCGCCAACCAGGTGCAGCTGCTCGAAGCCAGCGGCATTGACCTAGAACTGGCCCTCGAAGAAGCCCTGCGAGTGGGCTGCCTTAACTCCGCTGCCGACATGGTGGCCCAGGCCGCCCAGATCGAGCAAACTGCCGTCAAACTCTACACCGCCTGGAAGCGGCTGAACCAGCTGGCAGAACGGGTGTTTGTCGACAGCGGCGAGAGCACCCCCAACCTGCGGGCGCTGCTCACCGCCCTCGGCCCGGTCACCAGCGAAACCGTGCAGGTGCGCCTAGGCGAAATCGACAGCGTGACGTCCCAAACCATCCGCTGGCGGCTGATGGTGGAAGAAGATTAATCCCACCTCTCCCTTGGCTACCTGAGATTTGTCAGGGCGAGTTGTGATGGCGAGTTATCAAGGGCGAAGGCCATCAAGCGGCTGGCTCGACTGCGCCTATGCGCCTAAGGATCGGAGGGGGTGATACGGCGGGTCATGACGCTGATGTATTCGCCGCTGCGCCCCGTAGGTATCGGCTCGATCCAGGCGACTCTGGCGCAATATCGCAGCACCTCCATGCGGTTGATGGCTTCGACGACAGCGGCATAGTCGCCCAGCAAGATATGGGTGAGGCGATCGGGCTGATAGGTAGGCAGCGTAAACGTGTCGGGAAGGTTGCCCTCCCCAGGGGGTTGGTTAAACATAGTTCCAAGGGTTTAATTGTTGGTCTTGAGGGTGGTTGGTTCGGCATCGCAAAGGCCGGGCACCACTAGCCAGAGCCACAGGTGGCCTTTATCTGCAGCAATTGTAAATTCAAAAATTCTAGGGGCTGAACCCCTTGATACCTCGTTCAGATCAACCTCCATTGATGGACATTGATCGGCTGAAACGCAATAAACTCGTTCCGAATTTATTTTTGCTGCTTTATCTGGGTCAATATTGCTATTGACGTGAAAAAAATTGCCCTGGGTGGGGCATTGGCTTGGTTCATGCAGATAACACCGATAAAGATCTTGCGTCAGGAGTACGTCTGATCGCTTGAGAATATTATGTGGGCTGACCGCACAAGAAGTCAATAGAGTTTTACGAATCTGTCTTTAGGTCGCGGAAGTGAGCTTGTTTGGCGATGAGGTTGAGCAGCTTGCGCTTAGAGCGATCGGGTTCGTATTTGCTGTTTTCCCACTCGCTCACGGTTTCGCGGCGGACGCCGAGTTCGCTGGCGAACTGCTGCTGGTTTAGGCCTTTATAGACTCTCAGGGCTTTGATCGCATGGCCACTCCAGTCGATTTCCCCATCCTTTGTTTGAATGTTGTAGGTGGACTGAAAGGTATGAAAGGTAACGGTCTGCTGAGCTAAATCGACCATCTCAACCTGGTAGCCTGCGTTAACCCAAGCCCCAGCCTGCAAAGCACTGGCGCTGTCGCGGTTGCTCCACCAGTTTTCCTTTTTTATTGCTGAGGCAGGCAATGAGCACCCCATCAAGGTTTCAATTTCGGCAAAGGTCAATGTGACTGCTCTTTGATCGCAGCGATGCAGGTGTTCAAAAAGTGGATAGTACTTGCTACCGGGTTTAATGATCATTAGAAAGCGAAAAGTTGATCTACTTTTAGAGTTAGTGATTCAATAAAACTTCGGCTCTAGTTCTGCGATCATCACCAAACGCCTCAAATCAACGGGTTGACAATTCTGAGCGTGCCCTCAATTAGCTGGTCATGCTGCATATCTTCGGAATAAAGAATGCTGCAATTGGTTTGGAGGGCAGTCGCAATGATCAGACTATCCCAGTAAGAGTATCCATAATGGATATTGATTTCCATTGCCTTCAAAACTTTAGGCGTATCTATTTACACTATCACAGTTCGACTTGCTAAGCCTGAAATAATAGCTTGGGACTCTGTCGCTGAGAAAATTCGTTTTCGGGTAATAACGTTATAAAGCTCTCCCAAAACTTGAGTGCTGATAATGGCGTAAGACATCTGAGTATTGATCACCGCTGAAATACGTTCTGCTTTTTCAGGTGGATCTTTGGCGAAGAAATATACCCAGATGTTAGTGTCCAGAAACACATTATCGCTCGTGGGCTTCTTCACGATCAAACTTATAGTCGGGTGGTAGTTTGGCAGCATACCGCTGTGACCATTCAAAGAATTGGCGCTTATGTTCTTCTAGGTCAACCTCAGACTGAGATGCAATATCAGCATCTTCCACCAGGATTAGGGTGAGTTTTTTGCCTTCTAGGGCGGTATCAAGTTTTTCGTCTAGCAGTAAGCTGCCATTGAGATAGGTTGCCTGTAAGACTTTATTCATGGCGATCGCCTCCGAACTTTGGTTAACAACTATGACGCTTGACTAATCGTCGCCAATTTCCTCCTCTCCAAAAATCATCCGCTCAACTCGCGTTTTGGCGACAGCAACAACGGCTTCTGCTTCGGTTCGTAGGCGTTTTGCCTCACCTCGACGATTTGTAACTTCAGCGGATATCTGATCTTGTATTTCCTTCTTAGGCGACATCTCTATCCAAAATAGCTGAATCAGATTAGGTCTCCTAGATAACTAACGTTCAGACTAAAGACAGTTCGGGCTTTTGGCCGGGTTGTACGAGGCTGGGCCGCTCTATAGCGGGCTTTGTGACAAACTCCACCACTTTACCCAGATCTTTAAACATTTTGGCCTCAATATCGCGGCGATAGGCTTCTACCACAGCGGTGGAGCGGAAGTGGCGCAGGGCATCGGTGAGATAACGCACGTGGTATTCTTCGTCTTTTAGCACTGACTCTACGGCGGCACGGGTGGCGGTGAGATGGTCGGGTAGTGATTTAAGAATGCAGCGAAAGCCGCGCACGCCCAGTTCTTCAGCCAGCAGTACGCTAGCTAACAGGTGGGGTAGGGGAGCGGCGGCAAGATCTTCCACCTCGTGGTAGCGGCGCATAGAGGCTTCGCCCACGTTAGAGAGTGACTGCTGGGCGGCTTTGCTATCGAGGTCAATGTAGTAGCCCTCGCGCTCGACGGCCTTGGTAAAAATCTGGGCATGGCGTACCTCATCGTTGACGTGGCGCTGCATTTGCTCATCGAGCCATTGAGGAATCTCTGCTGCTTTGGCCTCGCGAATGTGGGCGACGGTGCGGCTGCCCTCGGCCTCTTGTAGAGCTAACTAAGGAAGCAAACAGGTGAGGCCGCCGCTGGGGGTTAGTGGTGCTCTGGCTGTAGTAAATAGCGCTAAAGCCGATAAATAAGTAGTGCTGAAGCATGGCTAGGGATAGTTGAGGGCATGGATCCTGTTGGCTATTGTAGAAACTTCTAGCCGACTATGCCCCCGGTCTAAGCCTCATCAAGTCCAGAAGTGGAGTTCTACCCGTGGGAAAACTACGGATCCTGCGTTGGACTCGGTTTAACAGGGTATGCAGAGTCCAACGTAGGATCCTAAATCACCATGACTTAAAGATTGCAGCCACCGCCGCTTGGGTTAAGACAAATTGCTGATCGCCGCAGGATCTAACCCCCTAGTACGCGGCGGCATAGGTCGGCCAACGGTTTCTAAAACTTGATACCTAGCATCTGCAACCCTCAGCAGGGGTTGTCATATTTTTGCCAGCCAGCACTAGACCCAGCCAATCCTAGACTAAGCCATCCTCATCTTCAACCTGGGCGCTCACCGTCGCCACTGGGGACAGAGGCTCAGCGGGAGTTGGCGGCTCCACTGGGGCTGGTGGCCCACTTGGGGTCGGCTCGTCTGGGGTTGGAAATGGAGGCGCTACCGGGGGGGCAGTAGGCTGGGGTTCTGGCTCTGGAATGCCCAACTGCTGGCGGGCTTGGGCGAGTAGGTAGGAGGTGCTTGACTGCACTGTATCCAGCAGCGCCTGACCAGTGGAGGTGATGGGCTGAGCATCGGCGCTGGTGTCTTTTTCGCTGAGGCCGATATACCAGGTGCGGGTGCTGCGCCCTAGGCCAACGGCGGTGCGGTAAAACCATTCGCCGCCCACAAAGGTGAGGCAAATAATCAGCCACAGCAAAACGCCCACTTCTCGGAGAATATCCCAGGTGCGGGCCAGGGTCTTTCTGTAGATGTCGCCGGTGTCGGCAGAGAACAACAGCTGGCTAACGAGATTGGCCTGGTCTTTAATGGTGTCCATAGGGTTTAATTCTCCAATGGCTGAGCATGGGTTGGGCAATGACGGCCTTTTGCGCTGTCCTGCGCCATGGTATCAGTGTGCAGATCTATCAAACGGCTGTGGGCAGGTTGACCCCAGGTAAAGGCGATGTTAAGCCGCTTCACTCCAGATTTTTTTGAGCACCTGGTCGGGCGAAATATCTTCTAGAGTACCGGTGGCCGAGGTTAGGGACACTAGGCGGTCTTGGCCTGGGGCGCTGGGTAGGGCAGCGCTGTCGCCGGCAAAGAGACCTAGGGTGTAGACGTTGAGCGCGATCGCCAAGGTCAGAGGATAGCCCTCAACGGCGACCAACAGGTTGGCGGCGGCAATCAGGGCGGCAGTTTGGCCAGGGGTTTCGGGGCGCAAAATCTTGAGATCTGGCACGGCGTTAGCAATGGCGGCTGTCTGGGGAGCGGCATCGTCGGTTTCTAGCAGGGCCAGGGGCAGATCGGGCTGGCGCTGCTGAAAGTCTTTGAGAATAGTAATCCAGCTTTCGGTGGGGTAGGTGGTGCCGCTGGCAGTGGCACCGGGGTACACCAGCACATACCCGTTGACCAACCCGACCCCCTGGCGCAGTTTGTCTACGGCGGTCAGGTCTTTACGGGGTACATTCACCGACAGGGCCGGGAGCGTGCCGTTAATGTTGATCAGCTTCAGCAGGTCACTGTGGTGAGCCGACTCGGCGGAGCGGGGTACCGTTGCGGTCAGTAGCCGATTGTTGGCCGACCCGCCGTAGCCGAGGCGGGTGGGTACGCCGCTGAGCCACAGCAGCAGGGCAATTGACCATGAGTCGGTGAGGGTGAGGGCAACGTCAAACTCGCGATCGCGCACAGTGCCCAACAGGTTGGCCCAGTCGGCGGGGCTGTTGCTGGCCTCAAAACTATAGGGCACCACCTCGGCAACCCCCTTTGAGAGCTGATAGATAGCCGTGGCGCTAGGAGCCGCAACTACTGATAATTCAGCGTTTTCGAAGCTATCTTTGATCTGATTAATGATCGGAAAGAAGCTCAGCTGAGTCTCCGTTTCCCCTGGAACAAGAGCCAGTACCCGCATATGTCACGTCCATGCCTGCTGGCAAGTATTGTAGTGGAACCTGGTCAAGGTTTAGGGGCTATCTGGCTGACAAAATGAATTAAATTTCACCAAAGGGGATAAAATTTCTTCGATTTAGACCTAAACCAAACTATGGCGATGGCCATCGCGCTCAAGACATCGGCCCCTGACCGTGGCAAAAACCGGGATAGCGCTATGGCATATAGCCATGGCTTCAGGGGTGTAGGTTATGTCCTGATCGTTTTGGCGATGGCTATAAATTCCAGCCCAGCCCGCTACGGTTCTGCCCTGTGTCTATGTCTCCGGTTCATCTGCTCATCCCCGCCGCTGGCAGCGGTCGCCGCATGGGGGCCGATCGCAACAAGGTCTTGATCGAGCTGCTGGGTCAGCCCATCATCGCCTGGACGCTTCGGGCCGCTGCCGCTGCCGAGGCCGTCGTTTGGCTGGGGCTAGTGGGTCAGCAGGGCGATCGCCCTGCCCTAGAGGAAATCGTCAATACCCTCGATTTGCCCAAGCCCGTGGCGTTTATCCTCGGCGGCAGCACCCGCCAGGAGTCGGTCTACAACGGGCTGCAAAGCCTGCCCTCCGAGGCCACCCGAGTGCTGATCCACGACGGGGCGCGCTGCCTAGCCACCCCAGACCTTTTTGATCGCTGCGCGGCGGCCCTGACAGAGCAGTCGGGCCTAGTGGCGGCAGTGCCGGTAAAAGACACCATTAAGCTGGTAGATGCGACGCTCGCCGTAGAGTCTACCCCCGACCGCCAGCGTCTGTGGGTGGCCCAGACCCCCCAGGGTTTTGAGGTGGCACTGCTCAAACAGTGCCACCGGCAGGGCCTGGATCAAGGCTGGAGCGTCACCGACGATGCCGCTCTGTTTGAACGGTGTCACCTGCCTGTGCAGGTGGTGCCGGGCGAAGAAACCAACCTCAAGGTGACAACGCCGATGGATCTGGCGATCGCAGAATTCATCCTAAAACAGCGCCTGGGCTAGCCCAAAGGCTCCCCAGGCGCTGCTGCGGCCAAACCTTCAGGAGCCTTGCCCCCAGAGGGTTAAGCCTAGAGGTCGCCGCCGCGCAAAAACAGCAGAAACACAATCACCGGCCCAGCGATAACGATCATACCGAGCATCGTTAACTGAGCAATTAGCTCAAAGTTAATATTGCTTAGAAAACTGCTCAGAAAGCTCATGGATCCTCCCAACACAAGGCGATTAGACTAAAGTAAAACTTGCTTTCGGTGCTTATTTTACCCGCTAACGGGGCACCCATTTTAGGTAACTTAACAAAATTCTAAGGCAGCACCCGTTGCCCCCAACCAGCTAGGCCACCGACGGCCAGAGGAGAAATCAGTGGCCACCTGGCAATGTGTAAAGTCCTGCGGCGCCTGCTGCTTCCTGGCTCCCGACGAGCGCCCCGACCTCGAGTCATACCTAAAGCCTGACCAGCTGGCGCTGTATCTCAGCATGGTGGGCGAAGACGGCTGGTGCATGCACTATGATGCCAGCGATCGCCGCTGCACCATCTACCCCGATCGTCCCAGCTTTTGTCGAGTTACCTTCAGCACCTTCGAGACCATGTTTGGCATTGCCTCCGACGAGCTAGATGACTTTGCCATCGACTGCTGCCAAGAGCACATTGCCGACATCTACGGCGACGGGAGCGCTGAGATGGAGCGGTTTAATGGCGCGGTGGGGGTGGAATAGTGAGTGAGCGGGTGGATGGGGAGATGGGTGGAGGGGAGGGGAGGTTGCCCTGACCGCAGGGTGTGGGGTTGCGATCGCGGCCATACTTCCAGATAATGAAAGCATTATGAAATAGCTTCTAGTATTTTTGCTTATTGTGTCTATTTCTAGCCCAGCTCCCGAGTCTGTCACCAGCAAGGTATCGCCGCCAGCGGCCAGCCGAGCCGCCTTTTGGCGCGTGTTTGGCTCTACCTTTGTAACTATCTTTTTGGCCGAGCTGGGCGACAAAACCCAGGTCACCACCCTGCTCATGAGCGCCCAGTCCCAGGCCCCCTGGATTGTATTTCTCGGCGCGGGCACCGCCCTGGTCACCACCAGCCTGATCGGGGTCTTGCTGGGGCAGTGGCTGGCTCGCCGCGTTGCCCCAGCCACCCTCGACACCGCCGCCGGAGCCATGCTGTTAGGCATCACCGTCTGCCTCCTCTGGGATATCGCCCACCTCTAGCCTAGTCGAGCACATAGGCACCCCTCACCCCCTCACCCACCCCCTCACC
>QBMN01000018.1 GCA_003241845.1 Shackletoniella antarctica
TGGGCAATGCCTACCAGTCTCTGGGGCAATACCAGCGGTCGATTGAGTTCCAACAGCAGCACCTCGACATCGCGCGGGAAATTGGCGATCGCCGTGGCGAAGCGATCTCCCAATGGAATTTAAACAATACTTACCAACAGCGCGGACGCCTCAAACTCGCTGTGCACCATAGGCACCAGGCCTATCGCATCTGGCAGGATATGCAGTTACCCCTGGCCGCAGCTCCCTTTCCTGCTTGGACGAAAAACATGGCGCAGAACCTGGGAGATGACTGGGCCGAACAACTGATTGCCAGCGAAAAGATCATGGCGTGGTTGTTGCTGCCGTTGTTCTATTGCGTCTTCATTCTCCGCACGGTGCTATCATCGCTTACCCGGCTTCAAAAAGGTCTGAAACTTCATCCCCTGGCGTTCTGGTTCATCCTGGGTGTGGCTCTCGTTTTGCTAGTGGCCTGGCTGCGATAGTCAGAGGCTGCATTAGTTGGGCATGGGTAATGCTCCTACCCCCCGTCTACCTCATCTTCCTCACATCCCCCTCTACTCCGCCACTTGAGGCCCACTCTGCATCGGCCCCAGGTATCGGGTCAGGTAGGGCGAAAAGACCTCGTAGATCAGAGTCAGCGGCTTGCCCCGGTGCCAAAACAGATAGTGTCTGCCCCAAAATGGCCCCACCTGGCCAAAGGCCTCTTCTAGCGCGGGCGAGTCGCCATAGTAGAGACCCTGAATATCGCGGTACAGCTCGGTACGCAGGCGACCCAGGCTGGCCCAAATGGGCAGCGACTTATTTTGCAAATACTCATCCACGTGGCTGGCCTCCCACCAGGAGGCAGCATAGGCCAGGCGCTGGCCCGAGGCAGTGCGCAACCACACCTGGCGGCGCAGGCGAGGACCAGGCACCACCCGAATGATGTCGGGGGCACCGTCGGAGTTCATGCCCACGGGGGCCATATCAATCACGTCGACTTCGGTGCGATCGCGCGTCAGCAGCTGCAAATGTCGGGTAGGCGAGCCATCCCCCAGCAGCAAAATCTGCCAGGCCGGAGCTAGCTGGTCGTGGGGCAGCCCCGTTTGTACGGTGGGCTGCCCAGCCTGCCAACGGGGGCTGAGGGCGTGCCAGTTGCTAGGCACCACCGGGTCAATAATAGGCTGTAGAGCAGAGGCCACAGGCGTTACAAAAATTCACGTCCTATGTCTATGCTATCGCGCCAGCATCGCCCTTTCCAGTCTGTTTGGCAGAGTTATCCAGATGGGCTACTGTTAATGACGCATTTTGGCGGGCGCATGGTGATTTCCCTTGGGGCGAGACCATGCTGGCCAAAATTTGAACTCTAAAATCCACATTCTAAAATCCAAAATCGGTAGGGGCTATGGCAGAAGGCATCAAACTAGCGGTCAACGGCACCCTCATGCAGGGTCTAGAACTCAACGCCAACCTGCTCAATGTCGGGGCCGGGTTTCTGTACGAAACCACCACCACCCCTGACTATCGCCTGTGGTCAATTAACGACCTGCACCCCGCCATGGTGCGGGTGAGCAGCGGCGGCGTGGCCGTGGCCCTAGAGGTGTGGCAGGTGCCCCCCGCTGGGCTGGTGCAGGTGCTCTTGCAAGAGCCGACGGGGCTAAGCATCGGCAAAGTCACCCTGGCCACGGGCGACACCGTGCTAGGGGTACTGGGGGAACCCATTCTGTGCGAGGGGCAGCGCGAGATTTCAACCTATGGCGGCTGGCGAGCATACCGGGTTAACCATGGCGCTGGTCAGCTAACTTAGATTTAGCTGGAACGCTCTAACCTGACCACCAAGATTCCCCAAGCTCTCGATTGCCGTTGGCTAGTCTACCGTCAGCAGGAAGCGGCCGCGTTCACCTGGGCCAAAGCTGTTAACCAGCACCGTGTAAACCCCATCGCGGGGCAGTCTGGCGGCAATCTCAGAGTTGGTGGTGTTGGGGTTGGCGTCGTCGTTTTCAGCAATGCGGTTGCGGCCTTCATCGAGCAGCATCAGGTAGGTGTCAAAGTCAGGGCTTTCGAGACGAATCCGCACCGACTGCCCAGCCTGGCCCTGAAACGAAAACTCTTGAAAGAACGACCCATCTTGCAGGGTGCGATCGCCCGGCCCCAAATTTCCCTGCTGGCGCAGATTGGCACTCCCGCTTAGGGCTGGCCCCGCGCTGCCGCTGGCCTGATCGCCGTTTAGGCGCAGTTGATAGGAACCTGCCTCTCCCTCGGCCAGGGAGTTAGCCAGCACCAGGTAAGACCCCGTGTAGGGTAGCTGCACCGAAATCCGGGCGTTGAGATCGCCGCCGCCGTCGTCGTCTTGAATAGAAAAGTCATCGCGATCAGGGGCCAGCAAAATCAAGTAGGCGTCAACATCTTGACTGTTCATCTCAACGGTAATGGTTTGCCCAGCCCGCCCCTCAAACACGTAGGGATTGTAGAAGCTGCCGTCGGGCAGTATATTGCTGCTGTCATTGAGCTGCCCCTGCACGGCTGCGCCTAGAGCAATGGGGGTCGGCTCGCGGCTGGCGCGGCTGGCGGGGGCCGCGGCCGTGGCCGTACCGGCTCGCACCGAGGCCAAAAACGTCTGCACCACATCGGTGGGAATAGCAAAGCCAATACCCACGCTGCCGCCATTGCTGCCGGTGGTAAAGATCGACGTGTTGACGCCGATCATCTGGCCACGGCTGTTGAGCAATGGCCCCCCTGAGTTGCCGGGGTTAATGGCAGCATCGGTCTGAATTACGTTGCGATCGGGGTCAATGCGGCTGACAATGCCCACCGTCAGGGTGCCCTGGAGGCCAAAGGGGCTGCCGATGGCAAAGGCACTCTGGCCCACCCGCGCCGAGTTAGAAGGGGCGATCGCCACCGTAGGCAGGCCCGTGGGGTTGCCCCGCAGCCGCACCGCCGCCAGGTCGAGGCGGTCTTGGCCATAGCCCACCACATCGCCCTCAAAGCTGCGACCATCAGATAGGCGCACTGTGACCACCCGCTCTCGCCCCACCACGTGGGCATTGGTGAGAATTAGCCCGCTGGCATCGACAATGCTGCCGCTGCCGCCGCCATTGCGGGTATTGACAGCAACCACCGCCGGGCTCACCTGCTCATACACCTGAATGGTAGTGGCTTCATCGACCACAGACTGGGCCAGGACAGGGGCACCCAGCAGGCCAGCCCGCGGTGGCATAGCACCCGGCAGAAAGGCTAGCAGCGCCCCCAGCATCAATGAACCCGACGTCAACCGCTTAACTGCTGCCTGTGCCATAACCACTCAAAACGCCCTATAAAAAACACAATACCTAGCTGGCTTGAGGTGCCGCCTAACACCTAATATCTACCCAGCCTTCCCCTATTGTCAGGATATATCTCTGAACTGAGAAGAATCTGAGCCATCGGCCAGTTTAGTTGGAGGCACTGTAGTTATCAGTATTGTGGTCATCATTCACTATCTTGGGCCGCCAACGAACCCCTTTCTGAAACAGAATGGTTTCCGTGAAGATTAGTAGAGCGATCTTAAGAATTCAGCCCCAGGCCAGAAGTACGCATAGGATAAAAGCATCTTCACGTTCTAGACCGTCAGGTTCATGTCAGAGCCGAACCCCAAAGCGCTACCCAACGAACTTTCTGACGCGGGCAGCGGCAGCGAGGCGGTCGATAGCCGCCTTAAAACCGACCAAATGCTCTCGCTGATCGACAGTATTTTGCCCTTTGAGGCCTGTCTTTACCACGAGATCATTCCGCTCTCCGTAGAGTCGAGCCACCTGCACCTGGGCATGGTCAACCCCTCAGATACCGTCGCTGTAGACTACGCGCGCAAGCAGGTCTCGTTTATTCACTGCTCTATGGTGCCGTGGCCCGTCACCTCTGACTGGCAGCGCAAAATGCTCTCCAAATACCTGAGCTATGCCGCCCAAGCCAAGGCTCGCAGCCAGGCCGCTACAGCTGCCCAGTCGCCGCTTTCTAACGATGAACTGCTGACGTTTATTGTCGATAGCCCTGAAGATCTGCCAACTGAAGTTATCGCTCGGCCCAAGACCACCCCAAAGCCTGGGCCATCGGCAACAAATCTGCTGCCAGAGACCCAGCCGCTAGCGCTGGTGATTGACCCTGCGGTTGGCCGCGTGCCCCTGGATCGTCTGCACCAGCTGCCGCCCCCCCAGATGACCCAGGCCCTGCTAAATCGGGCGCTGAGCGATGGCATTGGGCGGCTGTATCTAGAACGAGGGCCAGCCCAGGGGCGCGTGCTGTGGAGCAAAGATGGCGTTGTGCAGGCAGCCCTCAAGCCCCTCACCCTTGACCAGCTGCAAAGCGTAATTAACGAACTCAAGCGGCTCAACCACCTACCTCTGTTGCCCACCACTGAGGCTAAGCAGGCCGATATTGAGCGGCTTTACAACGGCGATCGCGTTTTGCTGCGTCTGCGATTGATAGCCGGTACCCACGGCGAAGAAGCCACTCTACAAGTACTGCGGGGAGCGGCGCTAAAATTTTATCAGCAGCAGCAGCTGCGCCAACTGGGGGAAGATGCCTTGGGAGTCGCCCAAACGCTGCAAAAACGAATTACCGAAATTCGCGATCGCGCCCGCCAGTCCCTCACCATCGAGTCACCCTCTGCCCGCGCCCTAGAGTCTCTCAGTCAGCTACTCAAGGCCATGGAAGCGCAGATCGATCAAATTATGCAAGCCTCGGGCGACTCAGACGCCAAAAAATAATCGAGACAAACACTCTGACCCTAACGCTGCGACTTAGCACCCCAGGCGCTGGTCATGCGGCCAAAGTTCACCTTAAATTCGTCTAGCCCAAGCCGGCTACCGGGGCGGTCTTCATCCCAAGAGGCCGACAGCACCCCGTAGGTAAGACCGACAACGCCAAGGCCAAAACACCCCAGAGTTGCCAACAACACAAAATAAGAAGGCAGCTCAACCACCTGGTTGCTCACCAGATAGTAACTGACCAGAAAAGTTAGCACCCCTGCGATCGTAGGGATACCCGAAAAAACCAGCAGACGGCGCAGCATACGATTACTCACCACCTCAGGAATGGCGGTTGCAGATTGCCTAGCACCGCCGCTCAGCTTGGCCGCGCCAGTTTTTTTAGGGGGCGCAGTATCTTTAGCCTTGCTTTGAGCCAGCTTAGAGGCTTTTTTTGGCTCTGGGCTGGGCTTGCCAGTGCCCTTGCCGCCAACCGGCTCAAATGGTAAACGCTTGCGGGGAGACTCGGGGGCCATAGGGTTATCTGATTACAAACAGCAAAACCATAACTTGGCTAAAACCGTTTGCCTAGCCGCGAATGCCGAGCTTTTGAATCAGCGCCCGGTAGCGTTCAGAATCTTGCTTTTGTAGATAGCCCATCAGACGCTTGCGCTGGCCGATCATTTTCAGCAGGCCACGGCGAGACGAATAGTCTTTTTTGTTTTTTTGCAGGTGCTCACTCAGCTGACTGATGCGAGCCGTGAGCATGGCAATCTGCAGATCGGCAGAGCCAGTGTCGGTTTCGTGCACCTGAAAATCGGAGATAAGTTCCTGCTTGCGCGCTTGCAACAGAGTCATGGGACAGACAGCTTCTCTAAAAGGATAGATTTGAATCAGGATTTTCCACTATAGCACAGGGGTTGCTGCCCCCATCTCCCCCCTCGTCAAGGGATCACTGACTCAGCCAGGCGATCGCATCCCGCACCCAGCTTTCAGTATCCGCCGTCTTTTGCAGGGTAGAGCTGCGCCCCACCGCCTGTAGAGCTTTGAGAATCTCGCTTTGGCTGTAGCCCAGGGCGCTGAGAGTGGTTTCTACTTCCTCGTAGAGGGTGGGCACTGGCCCGGCGGTGGGCACCAGGCCGACCCCCGACTGGGTTTGCCAGTCTTGCAGCTTAGTTTTTAGCTCTAGCACCAGGCGCTCGGCGGTCTTTGTGCCCACCCCAGGGGTGCGCGACAGCAGCCGCGTGTTGCCGCTGACCACCGCCTGGGTAAGCTCGGCTTCTCCCAGGGTGTCGATCAGGGCCAGGGCCATCTGGGGGCCAATGCCGCTAACGCTGATGAGCAGACGAAACAGGTCGCGCTCCTGGCGCTGGCCAAAGCCAAACAGCACCGCCTGGTCTTCGCGAAAGTAAAGGTGGCTAAACAGCTGCACCACCTCTCCCATGGGCGGCAGCAGCGAGAGCTGGCGGGCGGGCACCTGCATGTCATAGCCCACCTGGTTCACGTCTAGGGTGACAATAATTTTGTGGTTGCCGGGCTTCTGAATATCGGCCAGCACCCCCTTGAGGTAGCTGATCATGCCGAAGTATCGGGCTTTTGGGGCGGGCGGGGTCGATTTGCAGGGCGATCTGAGCCGGGCTCAGCACGCGAGTCTGGGGAGCCAGCACTGGGCGCAATACTTTTACCACCCCTGGGCCGCTGGGTGGGCGCAGGGGATGGCGATTCTTTAGGCGGCTGCAAGTGACTGCGGCCGTTTTGAATAATGCGCAGCATCTGCGACAGCTGCTGCTCTACGTTGGATAGCACTTGGTCGGCATAGCCATCGGCCTCCTGCTGAATCGTATCCTGCTCGGCCAGGGCACTTTGGCGCTGGGCCTCCCACTCGCGCTGGGCCTGCAGCTGCATTTGCTCGATGTCACCCATCACCTGGGTGCGCAGGCCGTCGCAGTCTTGCTGAGCCTGGCTTTTTAGCTGCTGGGCCATGTGCTCAGCCTGGCGCACAATGCCCAACTCGTCGAGCATTTGGGCCGCATGCTGCTCGGCGGCGGCAATCAAATCTTGGGCATAGCGCTCGGCTTCGACCATCAGGGCGCTGCGCTGCTGCAAAATTTGCACCGCCTGGCGAAAAGCTGGGGGCAGGTTAAGGCGAATAGCGTCAAGCTGGTCGAGGAGCTGATCTTCGTCAACTAAGGTGCGACCGCTAAAGGGCACCCTGGGGCTGGCGAGAATAATTTCTTCCAGCTTGTTGAGCTCTTGCTGGATGTCGATGTCGCCAGGGCTAGGCAAAACTGACCCACTCTCTGCCACCTCTACAGACAATCCATTGGTTTGGGCACGGGTGCTGCGGGATTGGGCCTTGGGGGGCTGGGCGTTGAGGCGGGCGGAGTCTGGGCGTAGCATTGGTAAACGTCTCGCGCTACATGGTGGGGAACAAGATGATCGATGGGGCCGCCAAAGCTGGCAATTTCTTTAACCAGGCTGCTGCTGAGAAAGCCGTACTCTGTAGAGGTTGAGAGAAAAAGGGTCTCGATATCATCGGCCAGGGTTTTATTAGTATGCGCCATTTGCAGCTCTTTTTCGAAATCAGAGAGCACCCTTAAGCCCCGCAGCAGCACCTGGGCATGGCATTGACGGGCGTAGGTAATGGTGAGACCGTCATACTGGTCGATATCAATATTGCTGAGATGGCCGACCGATCGCTCGATTTGACCCATGCGCTCAGCGGTCGAAAACATCGGCACTTTGTTGGGGTTGCTAGACACCAGCACAATCACCCGATCAAACAGGCGGCTGCCTCGGGTAATGATGTCAACGTGGCCCAGGGTAATGGGGTCAAAACTGCCGGGATAAATGGCAATCAAAACGACCTCTCCCGTTGTGAATGTGGCGATTATAGCTAAATTTTGACGGTTAAGAGCCTAGGTCAGGAGCGCTGAGGTTGCGGCGGACAGGGTCAGGGGTTTGCGGTAGACGCGATCGCATCGGGCAGTCTCTACCCCGCTGGCGGCTTCATAGCCACTGGCTTCGTATAGCCCCACGGCCTCTTTGAGCACCGAGGCGGTCTCTAGCCAGATCTGATCAAACCCCCGCTGCTGAATGACGGACTCTAGCTGGCTCAGCAGGTGGCGGCCCAGCCCCTGACCCCGCGCCTGGGGCAGCAGGTACATTTTACGCAGCTCCACGGCCCGATCGCCTCGAGGGGTAGGCCGATATCCCGCCGTGCCCACCAGCTCTCCAGCTTTCTCTACCACCCAAAATTCGCCGCCGGTTTCCCAGTAGCTGGCTTCGACCTCTAGGGCATCGCGATCGCTGTCGGTCGGTTCACAGGTCAGGCTATATTCTGCCAGCACCTGGGCGATCAGGGCGGCGGCAGCATCGCGATCGCCGGGCTGCCAGCTGCGAATCAGGTAAGAACCAAAGGTGCTGCGGTGGTCAGGGAGCGAAGGAGGCATGCCGATTTTGGAGTTTGGATTGGCGGTTTTGGCCGGGGGTAGCGAGATCCCAGAGTTCTACTGGTGTATAAACCAATTCTTGTAATCGCTAACCAAAGAACCCTGGGATCTATGCCAGCGTTCTAGCTGTGGATGCGGGGCTGGGGGTGCAGGCTAGAGAGAATTTTACTTTCGGCGGCAGCCAAGGTGTCTAGGCGAGCTGCTACCGCTGCCCGGGGAAAGCGACCCGTAGCCAGCACCCAGTAGGTCCCGTAGTGGCGAGCTTCGGAAGCCATCAGGCTGCTGTAAAACTGCGCCAGTTCACCATCCGGGCACTGCTCTGCCAACAGCCCCAGCCGTTCGTGGCTGCGGGCTTCGATCAGGGCCGATACCAGCAGCACATCCAGCTGGCGGTGGGGTTCGACCGGGCGCACCTGCTGGCGCAGCCCGGCCCCGTAGGGCGGCGGCGGCAGTGGCCCAAAGGGCACACCGCGACGCTCTAGCCACTGGTTGACCTGGGCAAAGTGGGCCAGCTCTTCCTGGGCGATCGCCGTCAGCACCGTCACCAGTTCACCATCGGACGGATAGCGATTGATCAAACTCATCGCCACCCCCGCCGCCTTACGCTCACACTGGGCATGATCGAGCAAAATTACGTTCAAATTAGCCAAAGCCTGATCAACCCAAGCCTGAGCAGTTGGCGTCTGAAGAAACCTGATCGTAGCGGTGGCGGTAGCCATAAAAATGACAGAAAAATAAAAATCTACGGGCAGCGACTAAAGACTTTTGAGGTGTTGCACCAGGGCATAAAGCCCCAGGCGGTAGCTGTCGGCTCCAAAGCCACAGATCTGGCCCACCGCCACGGCGGCTATATAGGAGTGGTGGCGAAAGGCCTCGCGTTTGTGAATGTTGCTGAGGTGAACTTCGACCGTGGGCAGACCAACAGCGGCGATCGCATCTCGCATAGCCACACTGGTGTGAGTGTAGGCTCCAGGGTTAATTAAAATACCGTCCCTCTCACCAAAGGCAGCCTGGATACAATCCACTAAAGCCCCTTCGCTATTGGATTGAAAGCTGTCTAGAACCACTCCTAAAGTTTCAGCCTCACAGACTAACATTTCCTCAATGCTGGCCAGGGTCTGTGTGCCGTAGACCTTTGGCTCTCGCAGCCCCAGCATATTGAGATTGGGGCCGTGAATAACTTGAACCCTAAGCAATGACTTATTTCCTTAGGCTATTCAAGAGAAGATCACAACCAAATAATGTTATTCCGATCAAAGTGAGAATTTCGAGAAGTCTCAGACTTTACCAACGACCGAGACGTATCGGCTTCGCTTCGCTCGGACGTGACAAAACGGCGCTTGCTTAGGGTTACCTACCCAGAACGAAAGCAGCCATGAGAATAACGCAAATAATTCACGCCCGGTACCCCTATCAGGGCTAAAATTATCTGTCTAAAGGAATGCCACACGAAAGGCATTTTGAACAACGCTTGAGCGCCGATCAGAAAAGCGATTCACTGTGATCAGAACCTTTTGAAAGCGCTCTAGCGTCGTGGCTCTTCCACCGGAATAGGGACTAGGTCAGGCTCCGCTTGGTGCTCAGGGCCAAACAGGGCCTCAATCACCTTGTCAACCCACTCACGCAACTTGTCGAGAGCCTTATCGATGTAATCCATTAGGGCAAAACTCCTTACTGGCACACGCTACCCCGGCTGCTCTTGCCTGAGACGGGCCTTAAGGCCCAGTGGGGTGCTCCTAATCCATAATTACATAATAGCCAATTGAAGCCAATGATCAAATTAACTTTACAGCAGGTTGCGGCGCAGGGCATCGAGGGCCGAGAGGGCACTGAGCTGGCGCACCCAATCGCGGCCCCGATAGCCTGAGAACTCGTGCTGGTAGCTGATCACCTCACCGCTAGGGGTAGCCAGGCCAATGTAAACCAGCCCCACAGGTTTAGTCGGGGTGCCGCCCCCAGGCCCGGCAATGCCGGTAATGCTCAAGGCCCAGTCGGTTTGCAGCATCGCTTTGGCCCCCAGTGCCATTTGCTCAGCCACGATCGCACTCACCGCCCCATGCTCCGCTAACGCCGCCGCATCGACCTTGAGCAGGTTGACCTTAACCCGGTTGTCGTAGGAAATAACGCCGCCCAGAAAGTAGGCCGAGCTGCCCGCAATCTCCGTCAGCAGTTGCCCCAGCCCTCCCCCCGTGCAAGACTCGGCCACCGCCAGGGTCTGCTGACGCCCCAGCAGCAGACGCCCCACCACCGAGGCTAGGCTGTCGTCATCGGCCCCATAGCAGTCGGCCCCCACCAGCGCGCGAATGCCCGCCTCCACCGGCTCAATCTGGGCCAGGGCAGATGCCCTAGAGTCGGCCCGCACGCTAATGCGCAGCTTGGCCTCGCCCTTGCTGGCGTAGGGGGCCACCGTGGGGTTGCCCTGGCTCAGGTAGGGGGCTACCCGCTCCGCCAGGGCCGACTCGCTAATGCCCCAAAACCGCAGCATGCGGCTGACGATGGTGGTGGTTACCCAGCCCTGGCTGTGCAGGTAGGGCACAGAGGTTTCGCGCCACATGGCCTGCATCTCGCGCGGCACGCCGGGGAAGGTCATCAGCGTGAGACGGGGTCGCGGCGACCAAATAATGCCCGGAGCAGTGCCCTGGGGGTTGGGCAGCACCGTCGCCCCCTCGGGCAGCAGCGCCTGTTTGCGGTTGCTGGGGGGCATGGCGCGCCCTCGAGCGGTAAATTTAGCCTCAATATCGGCCACCAGGTCGGGGTGCTCCACCAGGGGGGCACCAAACAGGTCGGCCAGCGTCTCTATGGTGAGGTCGTCGGGGGTAGGGCCAAGGCCACCCGTAAAGAGGATGAGCTGCGATCTGCCCTGGGCAATGGTTACGGCCTGCTGAATGCGGGCTGGGTTATCGCCCACCACGGTCTGGTAGTAGTGGGCAATGCCCAAGACCGCCAGCTCCTTGGCCAAAAACTGGGCATTGCCGTTGAGAATATCCCCCAGCAGCAGCTCGGTGCCCACACAGATGATTTCTGCGCTTTGAGCCGACGGAGCGGGCAGGCCGGAGTCTGACTCGGTGTTTGACTCGGTGTCTGACTCGGTAGCTGGGCGTTGAGAGGCGGGGCTTTGGGTCATGGGGCTTGCCTGGGGCAGAAGAGGGCAGAATGTCTGGGACGCAATAGTGTCATTATGACCATTGCGGGGGAACCGGAAAAAGCCCGGCTGGCCAATTAGAGGCATTCTCCCAGGGTTTGATAGATTGGTTTTGCCAAGGGAGATTGCCCGATGACAGGTTGGAGCGAACGCAAACCCGGCTGGAGCCAGGGGCTGCTGGCCCTGGTGCTGGGGGGCCTAATCTACCGCACCATTGTCGCTATTTGGATGCTGCCGGGCTTTGACGAAGCCTACTACTACCTCTATAGCCGCTACCTAAACTGGAGCTACTTTGATCACCCGCCCATTGTGGCCCTCACCACCGGAGTGGGCTGGTGGCTGACGGGGGTGATTTCTCCGTTTACGATTCGCATCGGTGCAGTGGTGCTCTACTGCCTGAGCCTGGGGCTGCTGTATCTGGCGGCAACTCGACTATTTTCGGCGGCGGTGGGGCGCATGACCCTGGCCCTGGCCACCCTGATACCGCTGATCGTGATTGGCTTTGGCATTCTCACCTCCCCAGACAACGGGCTGAGCTTTTTCTGGAGCGCCACGCTTTTGGTAGCGGCCTGGGAGTTTTTCCCTGACAGTGGCCGTCTTAGCCGCCACGGATTGATCAAAGCAACCTATGTGCCTACTTGGCGCATCGTGCTGCTGGGCCTCACCGTGGCCCTGGCAGGGTTGAGCAAGTACCACGGATTTGTGCTGGGTGTCAGCCTGGTGGGGTTTTGTGTGGCCTACCGGCCCTACCGGGCGGCGCTGCGATCGCCCTGGACTCTGCTCGCCCTAGTGGTCTTTGGCCTCACGCTTTTCCCCCTGTGGTACTGGAACAGCCAGAACGACTGGATTTCCTTCCGCTTTCAGCTGGGCATGCGGTTTGACGGCACCTCTGCCCCTAGCGGCTTTAGCCTGGGGCAGATGGTGGGCTACTGGCTGCTGTCAGTCCTCTATCTATTTCCGCTGTTTGGCTTTCCCCTGTGGTGGGTGGCGGCAAAACAGAGCGGCAAGCAGGCGCTGTTCTGGGTTTCCCCCAGCCTCAGCAGCGACGAAGCCCAGCACCATTACAAACAGGCCCTGATTCTCTGGCTGTCGCTGCCAATTATGCTGCTGTTTACGCTGCTGGGGGGCAAGCAGCAAATTTTGCCCGCCTGGCCCGCCCCTGGCTACTGGGGCATGGTGATTTTGCTAGCGGCCCAGGTGTTGGTGTGGCAGCGCCAGCGGCCCCGGCTGATCCGCCGCTGGCTTTGGGGGTCAGGGTTGTTTTTAGCCTCTCTTTCTGCGGTGGCGCTGCTGCACCTGCGGCTAGGTATTTTGCAGCAGCCCAGCACCTACGCGCTCTTTGGGGGCCTACTCCCAGTCGAGCAAGATGGCTCCACCGAGCTGATCGACACCAGCCAGCTGCGGCAGCAGTTTGCCAGCACCCCAGAGCTGCGGCAAGCCCTCAACGAGGTGGGTTTTGTCTTCACCAATGAGTATTATCTGGGGGGCTACCTGGCGATGGGCATTCACCCGGTGGTCGATCTGCCGGTGACCGCCTTTAGCCAAGACCCTCGTGGCTTCGCCTTCTGGTTTAACCCCCAAGACTGGGTAGGCCAAGATGCGCTTTATATGACCATTGATCGCTTTGTGCAAGACGACGAAATTTTAGACCGCTACCGACCACTGTTCGACAGCATTGAGCCGCTATGCACCATTCCTCTCATGCGCGGCGGCGAGGTGACTGAAACGATTCACATCTATCGGGCCAACAATCTGCGCCAGGCCTACGAGTACCCCTACGGCCCCTCAGCGAGTGCGCTGCCGCAGCCGCCAGCCGGTGTAGCTGAGTAGCGCCGTTGCCGCCAGGGCATAGACCACCCCGCTGGGCACCCCCGCAAAGGCCAGGGCCAGCGTGCCGGCCCAAAGGGTGAGCACGTAGATAAACAGCACCGTCACCCGGTGAGACAGGCCCGCCTTTAGCAGCCGATGGTGCAGGTGACGCTTATCGGCCACAAAGGGAGAATTACCCGAACGCAATCGATCTACAATCACGGCCGACATATCTAAAATGGGCACTGCCAAAATCAGGTAGGGCAGCAGCACCGCCGCCGTAGTCACTGTTTTGACCAGGCCAATGACCCCCACGGCGGCTAGGGTAAAGCCCATAAAGTAGGCTCCACCATCGCCCATAAAGATCTTCGCGGGGTTGAAGTTATAGCGCAAAAACCCTAGGGCACCGCCAGCCAAGGCAGCCGCAATGAGCGCCGCCGCCGGCTGGTTCATATAGAAACTGACGACAATCATGATCAGCGCGGCAATTCCCGATACCCCTGCCGCCAGACCGTCTAGGCCGTCGATCCAGTTGATCGCGTTGGCCATACCTACCAGCCAGATAATAGTCACCGGCAGGCTAATAAAGTCGGGTAGCTGGGTCAGCCCATAGAAGGGAATGGTCAGGAAGTCAATGCTGACCCCCACGTACCAGGCCATGCTGGCCACCACCGCCTGCATAAATAGGCGGCTCAACGGCGACAGACCGAACAGGTCGTCGGTGAGGCCAATGAGAAAAAATGCTAACCCGCCTAAAACCACGCCCCAGATCTGAAACTCTTGGGGAGGGGCCAGGTGTTCACCCGCAGCATCGATGAATCCGCCCATGGCCCACACGATTAGCAGAGCCAGCAGCGTGCCCAAAAAGATTGAAACCCCGCCCAGGCGCACCATGGGCTTGTCGTGCACCTTGCGCTCTCCGGGCTGGTCGACCCGGCCACTCTTAAGACCAATGCGACGCACAATTGGCGTAGTGCCCAGTACCACCGCGGCGGAAATACCAAAGGCCAACACGTGATACAAAACAAACGGCATCTTCACCCCCTCCTAGTTGGAGAAACCTCCACCCCGCCCCATTAGGCTCTACCCCAGCAGCCTACAGCTCTTTGGCAGCATCGACTCATACTCAGGTCAACCCTGTGAGCAACCTGGGGCTCAAGTAACCTAAACAGCGCGTATTCTGGCCCGAAACAGTCAATAGGATAGGCCGAGTCTGGCTAAATAAGCAAAAACTCCATGCAATTATGACAGATTATTAAGGGAGCACCTCAACTTTCTGCGGCATTGCATGGAGTGATGGCTGAGTCCGAAGGCGAAAAGGCTTGCCTCTTGGCCAGCTTGGCCCCTACACCAAAGCCGGAACTAGGCCCCCGAGGTGAGCGTAGAGGGGGAAGCGATCGCACAGCCCCGCTACCCGCCGCAGGCATTGCTCGGCCACGGCCTCATCGTCGGGGTTGAGCAGGCGATCGGCGATGATGTCGGCGATTTCGATAAACTCGACCTCGCCCATGCCCCGAGTGGTCATGGCAGGAGAGCCAAGGCGCAGCCCGCTGGTGACAAAGGGCGACTCGGGGTCGTAGGGCACGGTGTTTTTGTTGGCGGTAATGTTGACGCCGCTAACCAGCTGATCGGCGCGCTTGCCGGTCATGGCAATGGAGCGCAGATCGCAGAGCACCAGGTGGTTGTCGGTGCCGTCAGAGACCACCTTGATGCCCCGCTGCTGAAGCTGAGCCGCCAGCCGCTGGGCATTGGCGATCACCTGGGCGGCGTAGGTGCGAAACTCGGGCTTGAGGGCTTCGCCAAAGGCCACAGCCTTGGCGGCAATCACGTGCTCTAGGGGGCCGCCCTGGCTGCCGGGAAACACCGCCTTGTCAAACTTTTTGCCCAGCTCCGCATCACGAGTGAGAATCAGGCCGCCGCGAGGGCCGCGCAGGGTTTTGTGGGTAGTGGTGGTGACCACATCGCAGTAGGGCAGGGGGTTGGGGTGCTGGTTAGCGGCCACCAGACCGGCGATGTGGGCAATGTCGGCCATCAGGTAGGCCCCGACTTCGTCGGCGATCGCCCGAAATTTCTCAAACTCAATGGTGCGGGGGTAGGCCGAGTAACCGCAGATGATCAGCTTGGGGCGGTGCTCGAGGGCAACCTGGCGAATTTCGTCAAAGTCGAGCTGCTCGGTCTCACGGCTAACGCCGTACTGCGCCACCTTAAACCACTTGCCCGAAAAATTCACGGGCGACCCGTGGGTGAGGTGGCCACCATGGGAGAGATCCATGCCCAAGATTGTGTCGCCAGGCTCTAGCAGAGCCAAAAACACCGCAAAGTTGGCCTGGGCACCCGAGTGGGGCTGCACGTTGGCGTGGGCGGCACCAAACAGTTCTTTAGCGCGGTCGATAGCCAGCTGCTCGGCCTCGTCCACAAAGGCGCAGCCGCCGTAGTAGCGCTTGCCGGGCAGACCCTCGGCATACTTATTGGTCAACACCGAACCCTGGGCCGCCATGACTGCCGCCGAAGTAAAGTTTTCGCTGGCAATCAGCTCCAGGTGGTCGCGCTGGCGCTGCAGCTCTCGCTGCACAATGCTGGCCAGCAGCGGATCAGACTCTTGCAGAAAATCAAAGTTAGCTTGAGGCACGGGCAAGACTCCCAACAATCGACAGAACTGTTATCTAAACAAAAGCAAGACGCGGTTAACGGGTAGCCGACGGAGCCGCGCTGCCTTTCCCCGAAAAAATATAGACGGCGGCTTAGGGGCAATCGGTGGCCTCAGTCGTGGTCTCAGTCACAGAGTCAAGTTACCAAGCATCGAAGCAACCCACAGCGCAACCTACGGCATTGAGCAGTTTTAATATGCAGTCTATTATCTTATCTGGGTGGCTTTGAATTGGGTAGGTTTGCAGAATACTGTGCTGCCCTGCCCCTGCACAAATTCAGATTGCGCGAGCGAATGTTACGGATTGCAACATATAATCTTTAGAAACGGCAGGGGCAGGCTTGCTTCGGGGAATGGGCTGATTTCACCTGTTTTACCAAAGTTGGTTGCAGTTGTGAGAGGCTAGTTTAAGCAGAATTGCCTGTAGTCGGTTTGAGATTGATATTCTCCAGGTTTGGGTCATTAATGCTGCAACTGACGGATTTTCCCCCCACCCAGTCCCTATCCTCCGTTGAGGATGCCTACGAGGTGTGTCGGCGCGTCACGGCGAAGTATTCCAAGACGTTTTACATGGGCACCATGCTGATGGCCCCCGCCAAACGGCGCGCCATTTGGGCGATCTACGTCTGGTGTCGCCGCACCGATGAGCTGGTGGATGGGCCGCAGGCGCAGTTTACCAGCGAGAAAACGCTGGACCGCTGGGAGGCGCAGCTAGAGTCTATCTTTGCGGGCTGCCCCGTCGATGACGAAGACCTGGCTTTAGTGAATACCCTGGAGCAGTTCCCCCTCGACATTCAGCCCTTTCGCGACATGATTGCGGGCCAGCGGATGGATCTGCACCGCAACCGCTACGAAACCTTTGAAGATTTGGAACTCTACTGCTACCGGGTGGCGGGCACCGTAGGGCTGATGTCGACCACGGTGATGGGCATCGATCAACAGCTGCAAACCGCCCCCTGGAGCCAGCAGCAAAACTTCGACCCGACCCCCCAGGCGATCGCCCTGGGCATTGCCAACCAGCTCACCAACATTCTGCGTGACGTGGGCGAAGATGCTCGCCGGGGCCGCATTTATCTTCCCCTAGCCGACCTAGCCGCCTTTGACTACACCGAGGCCGACCTGATGGCCGGAGTGGTGGACGATCGCTGGTGCGCCGCTATGGCTTTTCAAATCGAGCGGGCGCGACAGTTTTACGCCGAGGCCGAAGGCGGCATTGGGCTGCTGAGCGAAGATGCCCGCTGGCCCGTATGGTCGGCCCTAGCCCTCTACCGCCAAATTTTGGATGTGATCGAAGAGAACGACTACGACGTGTTTAGCAAACGGGCCTTTGTGCCGTCTCTGCGCAAACTGCTGACCCTGCCGAGAACGCTTCTAAAGGCGCGAGTACTTTAGGTTTTACTCTGGAGGGAGTAGATGCTTGGGTGGGTAATGTTTATCAATCAACTTGCTTACCTGAGGCCGTCTTTTCCTAGTGGCTCAGGCAGGAACAGCAGGATTTGTTAAGATATGTGTAGGGGTTACCCCCTGCCGCTGTCTCCTCTTACATTCCATGACGACCACCGCCACCCCCTCTGGCCAAATTCCAGCCGCCACCACCTGGCAGATCAAGCTGCTCTACGACGGTGACTGCCCCTTGTGCCTGCGGGAAGTAAATTTTTTACGTCAAAAAGACGGCGGTCGCGGCCTAGTGGCCTTCACTGACATCGCCGCCGATGACTATGCCCCAGAAGAGAATGGCGGCGTTGACTTTGCCACGGCTATGGGCCGCATTCACGCGGTGAGAGCCGACGGCACCGTGGTTAAGAACGTCGAGGTGTTTCGCCAGGTGTACGACGTGCTTGGCATGGGGTGGATCTACGCTGCGACCCGCTGGCCGATTGTGGGCGCTCTAGTTGACTGGGCCTACGGCGTTTGGGCCAGCTGGCGGCTGGCGGTGACCGGGCGACCCAGCCTCAAAACCATTCTGGCTGAGCGCGAGGCAACGCTCAGCCAGGGCTGTGGCGAGGGTGAAGCAGGTCGCTGCCGGGTCTAGGCCTGTTCTACATCTAAACGCATCGTTTTTCCACAGGTCAAAATTCCAGATCCCGAGCTGCACTGAGGATAGGTAAAGAATTCTCTCAGCTCTCCCCACAGGTGGCCTAGGTTGGCGACAGTCTATGGGTCTATCAAGGCTGCGCGGCCCAGGGTGTTTCGGCAAACTCACGCTGACCACCGCCACCAAGGAGACTCACCCGATGAAACTGGCCTACTGGATGTATGCCGGCCCGGCGCACATTGGCACCCTGCGCATCGCCAGCTCGTTTAAAAACGTGCACGCGATCATGCATGCGCCCCTGGGGGACGATTATTTTAATGTGATGCGATCAATGCTGGAGCGGGAGCGCGACTTTACCCCCGTCACCGCCAGCATTGTAGATCGCAACGTATTGGCGCGCGGTTCCCAAGAAAAGGTGGTCGACAACATCGTCCGCAAAGACAAAGAAGAGCACCCCGACCTGATCGTGCTCACCCCCACCTGCACCTCCAGCATTTTGCAAGAAGATCTGGCAAATTTTGTGCAGCGGGCCAGTCTCGACTCTAAGGGCGACGTGCTGCTGGCCGATGTCAACCACTACCGGGTGAACGAGCTGCAAGCCGCCGATCGCACCCTCCAGCAGATCGTGCAGTTTTACATCGAAAAAGCACGTAAGCAAAGCACCCTGTCCGAGGGCAAAACCGAGAAACCTTCGGTGAATATCATTGGCTTCACCACCCTGGGCTTCCACAACAACCACGACTGCCGCGAGCTGCGCACCCTGATGGCCCAGCTCGGCATTGAGGTGAACCTGGTGATGCCCGAGGGCGCACTGGTGACCCAAATTAAGGACATGGGCCGGGCCTGGTTTAACCTGGTGCCCTATCGCGAAGTGGGGCCGCTGACCGCAGAATATCTTAAAACCGAGCTGGGGATGCCCTACGTGGACATCACCCCCATGGGCATTGTCGAAACCGCCCGCTGCATTCGTGCCATTCAAACGGCGCTGAACGAGCAGGGGGCCGAGGTCAACTACGACAGCTTCATCGACGAGCAGACCCGATTTGTCAGCCAGGCGGCCTGGTTTTCGCGCTCGATCGACTGTCAAAATCTGACCGGCAAAAAGGCGGTGGTGTTTGGCGACAGCACCCACGCTGCCGCCATGACCAAGATCTTGGCCCGCGAAATGGGCATTCACGTGGTGCTGGCGGGCACCTACTGCAAGTACGATGCCGACTGGTTCGCCGCCGAGGTAGGCGAGTACTGCGACGAGATTTTAGTCAGCGAAGACAACGGAGAGATTGGCGATCGCATTGCCCAGCTCGAACCCGCCGCCATCTTTGGCACCCAGATGGAGCGCCACGTGGGCAAGCGACTCGACATCCCCTGCGGTGTGATTGCGGCCCCCATCCACATCCAAAACTTCCCGGTGGGCTATCGCCCGTTTATGGGCTACGAGGGGGCCAACCAGATCGTTGACCTGGTCTACAACTCCTTTACCCTGGGCATGGAAGACCACCTGCTGGAGTTCTTTGGCGGCCACGACACCAAAGAGATTCTCACCAAAACCATGAGCGCCGATGCCGCTGTTGATGCAGGGCTGGGCTGGAGTGCCGAGGGCCTGGCTGAACTGCAAAAGATCCCCGGCTTTGTGCGCGGCAAGGTGAAGCGCAACACTGAAAAGTTTGCCCGCGAGCAGGGGGTCGCCAGCATCACCGCCGAGGTGCTGTACGCGGCGAAAGAAGCGGTGGGAGCGTAGAAAACCTAGATTGTAGGGGCGCAGCATGCTGCGCCCCTACAATCCACAGACATCGCACTAGCTGCCCTGACAACCCACCCAGGTGCCCTGATCTTCGTAGACAAAGGGGGTACCAGTTTCGCAGAGTACTGAAATGGCGCTTTGGGGGCCAGGAATGATGACCATCGAGACGGTGCCGCCGACGGGGCTGGGCACATCCGACAGTTCAGGCTCGGTCAAAGATGACTCCAGTCCCACGCTGTCGCCGGGGTTGGGCACCTGGCAGCCGACCCAATTCATACCCATGTCGCTGTAGCTAAAGGGCACAAAGCCTTCCTGGTCGCAGGCTACCATGGCGGCCGATTCAGGGCCGGGCAGCCGCAGCTCTTTCACAGTGCCGCCAGCGGGGCTTTCCACATCGCCAAAGAATACATCAACCGTGGCGGCGGGTGCTTCGGTGGCAGGAGCCTCGGTAGAGGGAGCCTCGGGATCGAGCACTTCGACGGGGGTGGTGCAGCCCACAGCGCCAATTAGGCAGAGGGTAGCGGCGGCACCCAGACGCCCCCAGGCACTCATAGACAGCTTGGCAACGGGTAAACGAGAAAAAACCATTGGGAATTCCTTTTATTAGCATAGTTTTTCAGCATTAAGGATTATAAGCACTCTTTGGATTTAGCGCCTAACTTGCTGAAGAAATACGTGATTTCGGGCTTAAGTTGCGGGATAAAAGCAGCAGAGGAAAGAATAGATTTCAAAGATGCCAAGGCCCCTACACCTGGCGAAAAGCCCCCAGGTGGGACATTTTCTCAGACTGCTGCTGAATCTGTAATAGCAGCGAGTCGCACACTAGCTCGCACAGATCAAACACAAAGCTGCTGGCGATCTGGTAGTAGACGCAGACCCCCTGCTGCTGACGGCTAACAATGCCCGCCTGGGCCAAAATCTTCAGGTGTTTAGACACATTCGCTTGCCCCAGTCCAGTCGTCTCAATGATTTCGGTCACGTTCTTTCGGCCCATTTTGAGGGCGCAGACAATCTGCAACCGGCTCGACTCTGAGAGCACCTTAAAGAAGTCGGCTACCAGTTGCAGAGTCTCTGGGGTGAGGTGAACCGAAGGGCGATCGCTTTCTAAGGGGGGCGACTGCTGAACCATGGAAGAAGAAACCATAGACATGGATCGGGGAGCAAAAAAAGTGGGAATCTTGCTTTATTACTGATTAGTAGTATAACAACTGCACCCTCAACTCATCCACTCATCCACCCCTTTACCCCCTATCCCTTCACCCCACTCCCCGTCTCCGTGGGCACAATATAGCGCTGGAGCAGGACAAAGACTGCGATCGCCGGCAGCACCGACAAAATCGACCCCGCTGCAATCAGCCGCCAGTCGAGGGAGAAACTACCTGCCAGCCGGGCCACGCCCAAGGGCAGAGTGTAGCGCTCAGGGCGATCAAGCAAAATCAGCGGCCAGAGAAACTCTCCCCAGGTGCCGATAAACACAAAAATGCCCAGGGTGACCAGGGCGGGTCGGGTGGCGGGCAGCATCACATTCCACCAGATGCCCAGGTCAGAGCAGCCATCCATACGGGCGGCCTCTTCTAGCTCTTTGGGCACCCCCTGAAACGCCTGGCGCATGAGAAAAATGCCGAAGGCCGAGGCCAGGTAGGGCAGCACCAGGCCCAGGTAACTATTCCGCAGGCCCCAGTTCACCGCCAAAATATACAGCGGTATCATCACCACCTGAAACGGAATCATGATAGTGGCGACGATCAGCGCCAGCAGGGCATCTCGGCCAAAAAACGACAGCCGCGCCAGGGGGTAGGCCGCCAACGAGCACAGCAGCAGGTTGGCCGCCACCGTCAGCACCGCCACCACGGTGCTGTTGAGAAAGTATTGGCCAAAGGGATTGGACTGCCACACCTGGCGGTAGTTGTCTAGGGTGGGCTGCTGGGGCAGCAGCTGCGGCGGGTTGGCTAGCAAATTTTCGGTCGGGCCTTTGAAGGAGGTGCTGAGCAGCCACAGCAGCGGGAAGACCATGACAAAGGCGATCGCCAGCAGCAGCACGTAGATGCCTACATTCCGCCAGTGGGGCCACTGGGTAATGCCTTGCAGCAATGGAGGATGCTTAGAGTCTGGCATCGCTAGTCTCTCCGGTCACAGAGGACTAGATCCCCCCTGCCCCCCTTAAAAAGGGGGGTAAATGCATAGATCGTCAACTGTAAGCCCACCACCTGAGACCAAGCTTTCAAAACACCACCTACTTCAGAAAACTCGAAAGACTAAGACTCTGCTGCCTTTGCGTTTTCCTGGGCATGCTGCGGAGTCTTTAGGGGCGCTGAGATGATCGTTCTACCGCTTGCGTTTTGCCTGCGCCGAATATCTTCACAGATAGCGTTTATGTCATAGTTAAATGCCTTGGCATGCTCTTCTCGCAGCCTGTGAATTTCATCGAGCACTTCATCTTCCCACATGCTTATTCCTCCATGAGTTCATAGGGCGTACAAATAATTGGTAGCTCATAGCCAGCATTAAGGCTGATCTGAGCCAGCTTTTTTTGAATCTTAGCGTTAGCGATGTGTTTACAATTCCAGGTTAAGAGGTAATTCAGCCGATGGACTGTTGCCGCAGCTATGTGAAGGGCATCGTCAGCGGCTTTGGATGGAAGATTACTTTCGTTCACAAAGTGTATGGCCAAGCCCTGAACAGACTGGTTGATCTCCACCAGTGGCAGATTAGCCAGCGTCTCAAGACGATTACGGGCCATCTCAGCATTTCCCCTGCCAACTTCGTCAAGAACAATCTCTGAGATGTACAGGCTAAACCTAGCACGCTGGGTATCCCACCAGGAACGTGTTGCCGCAGCATTGGCCATGACAATGATGTTATTACTAGGCCGCACTGTTAGATATCCAGCGATGCTTGTCTCTATGTAGGCAGATTCAGCCATGGGCGGCGATAGATGAGATTTACCCCAAGACTAGCTCTTGCAGCAGCCAAAAACCAGCAAAGGATTCGCTTTCGCGGCTGTCTTGGATACCGATGAAGTGTACCTGGTTGGCTTTGGCCTTGGCGGTCTCAAAGGCCTGGGCCTCGGCCAGCAGGTCAGCGCCAGGCAGACCCGCCAACACCCAGCTGTCGGCAGCTCCGGTTTCAAGAATAATTTGGGGAGTTTTGCCAGATTCTATCCGCCAGTAGGCCAGCTCTAGGCCCGACATCCAGGCGGCGAGAGCCGTGGCGCGCGGGGAGAAAATCAGCAGGCCGGGGATCGGGGTGTTGGGTTCTAGATTCGCCATATCTAGGGGAAACGACTCTCCAAAGCCAATCTCCCAGTCGGGCAAATCGGCAAAGGCGGCGGCTTCAAGGGTGACAAAGCTCCACTGCTGGCCCAGCAGGGCATCTGGCAGAGGCTGGGGGCTGGGGGGGGGCGCTGCCACCGAGGGCGATGGAGCGCTGGTGTAGCCTGCCATGGTGGGGTACAGGGTTTGGGTGCGATCGCTCAACCACCGCTGCAATGCCACCGTGCGGCGGCTGGGCCGAGCCGGAACGCCCGCCTCGTCGCAGGCCCGCAAAATCATATTCTGCATCTGGTAGCGAAAGTAGCGAATCCGGCTCGGGGGCGCGATGCCCTGGCTGGCTGCCTCGGCGATCGCCTCCTCAATCGCCCCCTTGAGGCTAATGGAGTTGACCTCGCTGCTGGACAAAAACTTGCTGTAGCGAAACAGCCTGTCGACATCTACCCCGGTGCCTACCAAACCTTCGCAGAGCAGCACTTCCCAGAGCTTTTTGTTGTTGTCATCCAGCAGGGGCCGGGAGTAAAAATCGAGTTCCCACACGGTGCCCATGGTGTCTAAGCCTCGCTGTCGTTGAGCATGCGGCTGACGTCGGCCAGGCGGTTTTCGGCATCGGCAAACACGGCATCGGGTTCTTTAATCACCTCGCCGGGGTATTTTTCGAGCACCTTAGTCGAGAGCGAAATCCGGTTGCGCTCGGGGTCTAGGGCCACCACTACGGCTTTGATCGACTGCCCCACTTGCAGCACCGCAGGCAGCGACTCCACATAGTTTTTGCTGATTTGCTTGATGTGCAGCAGACCACTGATGCCGTCAAAGTCAACAAAAGCGCCAAAGGGCTTGAGGCTGGCCACGGTGCCGTCGATCAGCTGGCCCAGGGCTAGGGTGCTCATCATCTGGCTGCGGGCGGCCATGCGGGCCGACATCACCAGCTTGTTAGCGGCGGGGTTGACTTCGAGGAACCCGACGGTGAGGCGCTGGCCCACGGCCTCGGAGAGGTCTTCGTAGGTGCGGCCAATGTGCGATCGCGGCACAAACCCCCGCAGCCCCTCCACATCAACCGTGACGCCGCCCTTGTTAAAACCGGTAACTTTCACATCTAAGACAGCACTTTCCTCTGCCTGCTGGGCCAGCTTCTCCCACAGCCGCTGAAGCTGAAGCTTGCGGATAGAGAGCAGTACCTGGCCGTCGGCATCCTGGTCGCGAATCACCTGAAAGGAGTATTCAACGCCGGGTTCTAAAATGCCATCAAAGGAAGACACTGCCCGCACCGCTGCCTCACGAATGGGCAAAAAGGCTGACGACTTACCGCCAATATCTACCGTGGCCCCGTCGTTGGCAAAGGAAATCACGGTGCCCCGCACGGTGCTGCCCACCTGAAAGTCGTAATCGTGGGCCTCAAGGGCTTTGGCAAAATCTTCGGCGGAGAAAGTCAAGGGTTAGACTCCTGGACAATGAACAGAATTTGGCTAGTTTTCTACTATACAACGCTAGTGTTTTGGACCGATGCCTAGACTGAACGGGCGCAATGGTCAAGAAGCTTCCCATCCGGGAGATCAAGACACCCTGCTGCTAGCAATCGGGCGATAGTCGTGGTGGCCCTAGCCCGGCTTACCACGACCAGCTTTAATACCGCCACCGCTGCTACCGGCACGGCGGGCCAAGACCCTTTACAATAGGGCCGAACGTGCAGCCCCAAAAAGCCATGGCCGACGAGCAATTTAGCCTGTTTAATGCCGGTGGTGAACCAGGAGCAGACCCCAGTAGCGTCAATTTTGATGCCATCCCCACCGACGGGGCAGTGCCCATCGTGCCCGGCATTTACCCTGACCTGGGCACCCTGGGCACCCACTGCCACAGTTGCCAGCGCTGTAGTCTGGCCGCAACCCGCACCAATGTGGTAGTTAGCCGGGGCAGCCCGACCGCCCCCGTGCTGATCATCGGCGAAGGGCCGGGGCAGCAGGAGGATGAACAGGGTTTGCCCTTTGTGGGTAAGTCGGGGCAGCTGCTCGAAAAAATCCTTGAGTCGGTGCGCTTTGACACCGAGAAGGATGTCTATATCTGCAATATCGTCAAGTGCCGCCCGCCTGAAAACCGCGTGCCCACTACCGTTGAGGTCAATGCCTGCAAAGGCTACCTGCTGGAGCAGATTCGTCTGGTGGATCCTAAAATCATTCTTCTCACCGGGGCGACGGCGCTCAAGTCGCTGCTGGGGGTGAAGCAGGGCATTAGCAAGGTGCGCGGCCAGTGGATGGAGTGGGAAGGGCGGCTGTGCATGCCGATCTTTCACCCCGCCTACCTGCTGCGCAACCAGTCGCGGGACAAGGGCAGCCCCAAGTGGCTGATGTGGCAAGATATTCAGGTGGTGAAGACGAAGGTGGATGAGCTGAGCGAGGGCTGAGGGCAGCTGCTACTGTGCCCAAAACTCTGCGGTCAAAATCGCCCTTAAGCCTCGATCCAGCGACCACGCAACCGGAAAATCCACGGTGGAATAATCACTTTGCACTTGCTTCAATGCACGTTGCCAGCTTTCCTCAAATACTTCATTAGAGTAGGTCTGCAAGCTGGGGGATTGAGCCAAAAGATCTTGGAGCTGCTCCCGCTGTTCGTCGATGGTGTTTTCCCAACCGCGATAACTGTCAGGTAAGGGTACATAGAGACGCTTGAGCAGATGAGCCAACAGCACCTTGAGTCGGGTCTTGAGTTCACGGCGATCGCGCGCAGCCAATCCCTCGATCTCCTCAATCAAATGTTCCAAATCCACGCTTGCTAGATCGCCCGCCTTGAGTTGGGCGATGGTATCGGCATACCAGAGAGCTAGGTCGCGATTGTAGAGCTGAGATTGGGCAATGGCAGGTTGTGCTGTCATGGGGGTCATGCTCTTCAGCCGTTACCGTTCATCCTAGTCCATGGCTCCTAGTCCGCAGCACCGGAGGCTAGAAATCCGGTTTCTGTTGCAGCAGGCAGGTCATGCTGTTGGGGCGAGAGAAGAAGCCGGGTTTATATTTCCACGGGTTTCTCTCTCCAGCGATTCTGGATTCTGACTGGGCATCCGTCAGGTTCAGTACGGCTTTCTATACCCGGCAATTTGGGAATCTCTGACAGAATAGACGGGTGGCTGACAAGCCGTTGAGTCTGCATTAAAAAAACCTACGGATGACAAATGACTTGCCTGGCCTAGCCCCGCTTATAACAAGGAGATTTCAATGGATACCAACAACCTTTTGCGCCAGTTGTTGATGATTGGCGTAGGCACTACCTCCCTGGTGGCCGAGCGGGTCAAGGTGGTGGCCGAAGAGTGGGTGCGCGAGGGTAAGTTTAACCCTGAGCAGGCCAGAACTCTGGTAGACGAAGTGATGACCCAGCTCAACGAGGGCAACGGCGCGCTAGAAGACCAGTTTCAGCGGCTGTTTCGCAACACTCTGCAAGACCTGGGTGTGCCCCGGCAGGCGGAAATGGACGAGCTGCGCGGACGGCTTGATCGCCTAGAACGGCAGGTGCGCGACCTGGAAAACCGTGCCTGGAAATAAACTGCCTCACTAGCCATTGAATTGTCACCATAAATTTTCTGTCGGGACATTGCCTGTAATGCCCTATGTTTTGTTGACCGCTTTGACGCTATAAGTCAACAAGTTGTTATTCTACTTTTTGAGTAGCTGTGATACCTTGCTGGGCATCCCAGGGCGCTAAAGTTAGGTGAGGCGGTATTGGTTGCGGCTGGATCAATCTTTCCCTAGCGAGCTGCGTGGCATGGCTATAAACCCGTTAGATCTATTTGCAGGGAAGCCTGCGATCGCCCACCAGTCAGTGCGCCTCGACCAAGGCTTGACCATTCACTATCGTCACGACCTGCCGGGCATGCTGGATGCGCCCCAGGGGCTCAGTCACCACATGCTGACCTTTTTTCTGTCTAAAAATGAGCGGCAGGTGACCTCCTTTGACGGGTGCGGCGAATACGACGGGGCGATGGAGCTTGGCGATTTTTATCTCTACCCGGCAGGTCGCCCTGGGTTTACGCGCTGGCAGTCGGTCGACAAAACGCTGCACATTGTCCTAGAGCCTGACTTTCTCAGCCAGGTCGCTATCGACACCGATTGCCTAAACCCTGGCAACCTTGAGCTGCTGCCGGTGTTGAATACTCGCGATCGCAAGCTAGAGAGCCTGGTGCCGCTATTTCTCCAAGAAATAGAAGACGGCGACCTGGGCGACAGGCTCTATCTGGAGTCGCTCAGCTCGATTTTGGGCATTCATCTGCTGCGCCAATACTGCCAGGTCGTGCCTAAGATTCGTCAGTCTGCTGGGGGGCTGGCCCCCAAAAAACTCAGCACGGTACTGGAGTACATTCAGGCGCGGCTGAGCCAAGAGCTGAGCTTAGACGCCATGGCCGCCGAAATTGGCGTCAGCCGGTGCCATTTTGCCACCCAGTTTAAACGGGCCGTGGGCCTGGCACCCCACCAGTACGTCAGCCAGCAGCGGATCGAGAAAGCCAAGCGGGCGCTGCGATCGCAGCAGCGCTCGATCGCCGAAGTGGCTCTAGAGTGCGGCTTCTCTAACCAAAGTCATCTCACCAAAGTCTTCAAAAAACAAACCGGCACCACCCCAAAAGCCTACCGAGAGCGGCTGTGAAGTCGCTTGGGCTAAGGCGACCGAAAGAATCGACAACCCCCAGAACGTTTGGGCAAGACTGAGGCCAATCATCAGCGGTAGCCTAGCGCTGTGAACCGCACTAGAGCATTGCCCCCATGGTTTTAGCCCATCCAGAGGTGCCCCTGTGAAAGCACTGCAAGGCTCTCTGTCCGATATTTTGCTCACGGCCCTGGCCCCGATCTCCTGGGGCACCACCTACGCCGTGGCCACCGAGTTTTTGCCCGCCGGCCATCCGCTGTTTGTCGCCTCTATGCGATCGCTGCCCATCGGTCTGTTGTTGGTTGTGGGCCTGAGAAAGCTACCCCAGGGCATTTGGTGGGGGCGCATGCTGGTGTTGGGCGGCCTCAACATTGGCATTTTTCAGGCGCTGCTGTTTGTGGCGGCCTACCGCTTGCCGGGGGGTGTGGCGGCCACCGCCGGGGCAGTGCAGCCCCTGCTGGTGGTGCTGTTTTCGTGGCTAATTTTGAGCGAAAAACCGGGCAGGCCGTCGGTGATCGCGGCGATCGCCGGTTTTGTCGGCGTGGGGTTGCTGGTGCTTGGCCCCAGCGCCCGGTTAGATGGGGTGGGGCTGCTGGCGGCGATCGCCGGAGCCGTCGCTATGGGCCTCGGCACCGTGCTGACCAAGCGCTGGCAGCCGCCCGTGCCGCTGATTGTCTTTACCGCCTGGCAGCTGGCCATTGGCGGTCTGCTGCTGCTGCCCGTGGCCCTGGTGGTCGAAGGGCCGTTGACAGAGCTGTCTAGAACCAATCTGTGGGGCTTTATCTACCTGGGGCTAATCGGCACCGCCCTGGCCTACGCCCTCTGGTTTCGCGGCATTCAACGGCTCAAGACCTCGGCGGTGGCGGCACTGGGCTTACTCAGCCCCGTGGTCGCCACCCTGATTGGCTACCTGTTTTTGCAGCAAACCCTCACCCCTGTGCAGTTGGTCGGCGTGGCGGTGGTGCTCGGCAGCGTCTTGCTGGGCCAGCGCTCTCGCCAGGCGCAACCCCTGCACCAATGCTGCCCCTGCCCTCAAACCTCTGCCCAGGCCATAGCTCCTGCCCAGGTCATAGATCGACGCGCTTAAACTCGCCTAGCGTCGTTGCCTCGCCTAGCGCACCAAGGTCGCTGAGGTGCTGGCGGGCGGAAAATTTCCCGGTGATCGCACCTTCGAGATTAGTGATGAGATGACGAGAACCGCGAACAAATTGAGAGGTTTCACCGTGAATAACGTTAGGAATAATTTTGGGAATACTTTGAGTTTTTGGCGCATTTTCAAACGTCCGTGGGTTTGGGCTATCACTCTCCTCATCACCCTGGGGGCGATCGGGTTCACCGCCCGCCCCTCTCTGGCCCAAAACGTCATTCGCTACCCCATTCCCAACTCCACCCTGCCGATTTCCCAGGCGGTCGAGCTACCGGCCAATGCCACCCTTATCTACCTGAGTGGGCAAATTCCTCCGGTGATTGATGCCACCGCTGCACCCACTTCCATCGCCGCCTTTGGCGACACCCAAACCCAAACCGTCAATATTCTCAACCACATCCAAACCATTCTCGCAGGCCTGGATCTGACCCTAGAAGATGTGGTGAAAATGCAGGTTTTTCTGGTCGGCGATCCAGCAATGGATGAGGCTATGGATTTCAGCGGGTTCATGGCTGGCTATACCCAATTTTTCGGCACCGCCGAGCAGCCCAATTTGCCGAGCCGCTCAGCCATGCAGGTGGTCGGGTTGGTCAACCCCGGCTGGCTGGTCGAAATCGAAGTGGTTGCCGTGCGCTCCTAGGTTGGCCTTTGCCCCTGGCCCGAAACTGGAGCACTCCTGAAGGATCGCAGCAGCAGCAAGTTTTGGTTCAGGAAGTTTTGCCTGCGATCGCCTAGGGGCAAAGGATCTGCTGAGGGTTGCGAGGTCATTGGCCTGAGGCCACCAACTGTTGCGAATCGGTGTGGAAGTTCAAGCCATCGTGGAACTGTGTGCTACGGCGCAACTCTAAACGGGAAAGGAGCTAAGCTCAACATCAGTAAACTCGCCTCTCGGATCAATCAGCGGTGCGCGTATTTTTTGACTTTATGGTGGGCAGCTTTGCGGCGCTGTTTCCGGTGGTTGACCCCATCGGCAGCGTGCCGATATTTTTAGTGATTACCACCGGCATACCCGCCAGCCTGCGCAACCGCTACGCCCTGCACATTGCCCGCAACGTGGTGGTGCTGCTGATTGCCAGCGTGCTGGTAGGCGGTAGCGTGCTGCGGTTTTTTGGTGTGTCCCTGGCGGTGGTGCGCATCGCGGGAGGCATTGTGGTCTTCCACGCCGCCTGGAAGGCGATGAACTCTGACCCCAAGCTGAACGAAGTTGACAACCAAGACGCGGCCCTGCGGCTGAATGAGCATAAGGATATTGCCTTTATGCCTATGACCATTCCCCTGTTGGCGGGGCCGGGGGCGATCGCCGTGGCCCTCGGCCTCGCCGCCCAGGCCGGGGGAGATTTTTCGGTGCCGACGGCGGTGAACCTGCTGGCGATCGCCGCCTCTATCGCCCTGATTGGGCTGGTGATTTTTCTATCGCTGCGATCGTCCACGCTGTTGCTCAAAGCCTTGGGGGCCAGCGGCATTCAGGCCATGAGTCGGCTGCTAGGGCTGTTTGTGATGGCGATCGGCGTGCAGCTCATTCTCAACGGGCTAGCCGACTGGCTGGCTTCGCTAAATCTGCCCATTCCCTGAGGGAATATCTGGGGAGGGTGATAGCCCCATGCCCAGGTCATAGTTTTGCTTTAGACTTGGGGTGTTCTCTGAAAACAGTAAACTGTTCTGGCTTTGCCGATTCGGCGATAGAGGTTGGGTAGAGCCAAATTTAGCCAACGGGCAGCAACCGGGCGAAGAGCACTATGCTCACTGTAGGCTTGTCCGGCTTCAAAAAGCTCCATCTGGCGGTGCTGTTCATTGTTGACCGCAAGCCTTCTCAGGGAATCCTTGACCCATGAGTTATCCAAGCTTTCACAGCTTTATTAAACTGCTGCGCAGCTTGCTCAAGCGCAGACAGCCCTGGCTGTTTGAAGAATCTATCTTCTTAGCCGACCTGTGCCTGGCCTACGGCACGATTGCCGGACTGGGCGATCGCGATAAAAAAACTCTATTCTTAGCCGCCCACTTCAAAAACCTGGGGGCCATCTACCTCGACGACCAGCAACTCAAGCAAGAGTACCTCGACCACGGCGAAGCCATTCATCAAATGGAGGTGCTGTTTGCCGCCAGCGCCCAGCTCGCCAAAGATTCTGGCCTCAATGAGGTGGCCGACGTACTCGATCAGTACCACCTGCGGGCGATTCCTCAAAACCCTCTGGCCCGCATTTTTCAGGTGCTCAACGCCTGGGTATCGTGCCGCCAGCACAGGGGCTGGCGCAGCCCCATGAACGACAAAGAAGCGCTGATTATTCTCAAGCAGCGGGCCGAGATGCAGTGGTCTGACCCCAAGGTGGTGTTCCACTTTATCGAACATCTCTGTCGCTATTCGTCGCGCCCAGAGCGCCGCCAAGCCTGCACCATCAACGGGTTTGAGGTGCCGCCCGAGGTGCCCGAGGTGAGAGACTTTGGCTTTGACACCCTCGAAGACCAGTTTCAGTACCCAGTTGAAGCCGAAGCCTCCAGCGGTCTTTAGGTCAATCTGGCGGCCTCACGCCGGGCCTAGTGCTCTGTCAATGCTGAAATTTAGGATGTGCCTATTCTTGGCATAGTCTTTCCATGGTGCATTGCTTCGCGAATGCACCCTACAACACCCTAAAAATTAGGCTTGACGCTGCACTAGAGCCTGGGGCAACCTGGGTGGTGTTTTCTACAGGGTGTTGCAGAAATCGCTGGGGGGATGGTCACGGTTAGCACTAGGGGATACAGTTGGGGAGACTGTTGGGGCACTGTGCGCGTTGCCGGCTTGCCCTAGCATAGGTTTGTTTCGGCAATAGCTACCAAGGGTCTGTTATGGCTAACGACACAACGAATCGGGAACTGTCTTACACTAGCTCGCTCTCTGAGGCTGATCTGGAGGCGGCCTCTTACCTAGACACCATTGAGGCGGTGATCTCTAGCCTCGACCAGGGGGATGGCGCTATGGTCAGCCAGACCGCCGAGGGGCACCTGTGGAGGTTTAAGTACGGCAGCGTAGAAGTGTACGTGCAGCTCACGGGCGAAACCGAGACCGACACGCTGACGGTGTGGTCGCCAGTGCTAAAGCTGCCCGCCAAAGAGGAGCCTCGGCTAACGAAGCTGCTGCTAGAGAAAAACTGCAATGAAACCCTTGAGGCCCGCTTTGGCATCTCTGGCGATCAGGTGCTGGTGATTTCGAGCCGCATTCTTAAAGATATTTCCGCCGCTGAGATTTCGCGGCTGATGACCATTGTGGCCACCATTGCCGACGACTCCGACGAGGCGCTGGTCGAAGAATTTGGCATGTAGAATGCGGCCTGCGGGAATAAGGGTTTACCGTAAGCGGCTGGCGGTATAGGAACCGACCTGAGACCGTGAACCCAGCTTTCCTAGGCTCTCGCTTCTTCGATGACCGATTTAGCGATGGAGGGCAGCTGCAATCCCGGTGGGTACTGCCCCTCTTCTTTGATGCGCTCAATCATGGCGGGGGAAATGCGCAGGCCGAGGCGATCGGCGATCGCCCGCACCACATCCCCGCGATCAATGGTGCCCGCCACGGCATCGGCGGGGGTGAGCACCGTCAGCCGAGGCAGGTTGAGGGCTTCAAGCTGGTCGATGGCTTCGGTCAGGGGCGTATTTTCTCGCACCGAGGGAATCTCTAGCAGGGGCTTGGCGATGTGGCTGAGGGGCAGGGCTTCCCACTGGCTGCGCTCGATCGCCCGCATCGCATCAATGCTGACCAGGCCCCGGTAGCGCCCTTCAGAGGCGGCAAAGTAGGCGGGGGGGCGGTTTTCTTCGAGCAGATAGGTGTCGGCAAACTGCCGCAGCGGCATGTCGGCATCGACCACTTTAAAGTCGCGGGCCATGGCATCAACCACGGTGAGGGCCAGCATCGCCTCTTGCAGGTTGGTGACCTGGTTGTAGGAGGCGGCGTTGCGCAGGGCAAACCAGCCGATCGCCGCAATCCAAAATCCTGAAAACGCCTGGTAGGCCAAGGCCATTGCCAGACCAAAGGTGATCGCCAGCCAGCCCAAGATCTGGCCAGAGCGCGCCGCCCAGCGAATGCCCTTGATGCGGCTGCCGGTGCCCTTCCACACCAGGGCTTTGAGCACCTGGCCACCGTCGAGGGGCAGGCCGGGAATCATATTGAACAGGGTCAGCACCAGATTGATCTGGGCGACGCTGCCCGTGATCACCGCCACCGGCGTGGGCAACCCAGGGATCAGGGAAACAGCGGTGAGAATTAGAAACAGGCCAAGGCTGACCAGGGGGCCGGCGATCGCCACCTTAAAGGCATTCCCCGGCGTTTTTGACTCTTTGTCGATGGAGGCAATGCCGCCAAACAAAAACAGCGTGATCGAGTTGACCGCAATGCCCTGCATTTTGGCGGCAATGCTGTGGCCCAGCTCGTGGAGCAGCACCGAGGCAAACAGCAGCAGCGCCAGGGCAAAGCCCATGACCCAGGCCAGGTTGCCCCAGGCCGAGTGCCAGCTGGGTTCTAGCCCGTAGGACACGGTCACCAGCAGCAAAATAATGAACCAGGAACTATCAATAAATAGGGGAATGCCTAAGATAGCCCCAATACGCCAGCTGGATTGCATCGCCCTAACCTCTTAACGCCAACCCAGACGCCGATGCCCCCTGTAATTTATCTGGGGGCGATCGGGGCTGGGGTATGGTCTTATTCTATCAACGGGTTAGCGATAGCGTTGGCCACCTCGCCTAGGCCACCTTTTTCTAGAACAGAGAGCAGAGCCAAGCCTAGAGCAGCGAGCTGGCGTAGGGAGCTACAGCAGCCCAGCGTTGGCCATGCCCAAAATCATGCCCGCGCCAAGAATGTGGCCCAGACTGGCGATCGCCAGCAGCTCGGGCAGGCCAAAGCCCTCAAATACCAGGGGCAAACCCACGGGCAGGGCGGGGCCAACCCCAGGCTTTTGAATGGCGTACTTGCCAATGGCCAGCACAAATAGGTTGCAGGTAATCATGACCAGCGCCACTTTATACGACCACTCAGGGGTGGTGGGCACAGTTTGAGCCAGCAGCAGGGTAGAAAACAGCAATGTTATGTCTCCGATAGAGGTTTAAGATCAAGATTTAACGTCTCTGAATTATAAAAATCTCCTGACACCCCTCTGACAGAATGTTCAATAGAGTTAACATGCGGGTCAAAATTTGCGGCATTACTCAGGCTGAGCAGGCGATCGCGATCGCCCGTCACGGCGCGACCCACCTGGGCTTTATCTGCGTGCCCCCGTCGCCCCGCTACATCACCGCTGCGGCTCTAGCTGACATTACCCAGGCGCTTGACGCGGCGGGGGTGGCCGTTAAGACGGTGGGGGTGTTTGCCGATGCGCCGCTAACGGAGATCTGCACCGTGGCCCGCCAGGCCAACCTCAGCCACCTTCAGCTGCACGGCCAAGAAACCCCAGAGCAGTGCCAGGCTTTGCAAGCCGAACTGCCAGGTATCGCGATCATTAAGGCTATTCGCGTGCGCACAAACGCCGATCTGGCCCGCGCTGAAGCCTATACGCCCCACGTGGAGGCGCTGCTGCTCGATGCCTACCACCCCCAGCAGCTCGGCGGCACGGGGCTGACCCTCGATTGGGATGCCCTGGTGGCCTTTAAACCCGCCTGCCCCTGGCTGCTGGCCGGGGGGCTGACCCCCGAGAATGTGCCCACGGCACTTTCGACCCTGACGCCCGATGGCATTGACCTCTCTAGCGGCGTGGAGCAGCGCCCTGGGGTGAAAGATTTGGCCCTGGTAGAGCAGCTGTTTGAGCAACTACAACCATGGCTGAGCCTCAAAACCTAAATGCCTACGGCTGGGTGCTTTCTCCATGGGTGAGCAGCTGCTCGATCGCCGTCAATCGGTGCTGCCACGATCGCAGCCGGTAGCTGCTGTTCGCCGTATCCACCAAGACCCCTTGGTTTAGCGGTGTGCGCACCCGCGCCAGCCCCGCTTTGACATTTTCTAGATGGCGGCGCGATGGCTCTTGGGCCAGGGCGTCAAACTCGCTGCCCAGGTCATTGACCTGGCCAATCCAGGGTTCTAGGGCATTGCGATCCATCCAGAGGCGCTGCTGGGTCAGCAGCCAGCTCCACTCGCGCTGGAGCGCTGCGTAGCGGCTGGCGGCCATGGCGTAGGGGGTGGCGGGGCCGAGCTGGCTGCTGTTGTGGTTTTGGGTTTGGGCCAGCATGGTGTTTAGCTCGGCATTTAAGTCAGCGGCAGCAAACAGGGCGTAGCCGGGGGTGGGCAGGTCGCGGCTGGCCTGCATTTGGTCAACCGTGGCGGCGTTCGACAAATTCAGCAGTCGAATGCCCGGTATCACCAGGGCAGACCCAAAGGATTCATTCACTAGCCAAGGCTGCACCAGGCGCTCAAAGCCGCTGGTGTCGGCGGCGTAGCTCATCAGCACAATCCAGTCAAGGTAGCTGGCCCGTGCCCAGGTGCCCCAGTCTTGCTGAATGCGCTGCAACCGCTCGTGCTCGGGGTTGGCAAACACCGCCGCCGACATCACCAGGCCGGGGCGCTGCCGCCGCAGGGTGCCAGAAATGGTCTCCACAAACGAGGTCACCTGCTGCACCCGAAACTCGGTCCAGCGCTCCCACAGCACCTGCTGCTGAATCTGCTGGTTGCGGTCGAGGGCCGCGACGGGGCGGGGGCTAAGGGTAGTCGGGTCGACCCCAGTAATGCTCTCGAACCGCCAGCGGGCCACCTCGCCATAGCCGTAGGTGCGGTTGGCCCCTGGGTCTTGAAAGGGGTAGCGAATGTAGTCGAGGTGCAGCCCGTCTACGTCATACTCGGTGACGATTTCGGTCATTAGCCGGGTGAGGTAGCTGCGCACCTCGGGGTTGGCGGGGTCTAAAAAAGGCTTGTCTTGCCCCCTGGGGATCAGGTTACCGCTGTTGTCGTAGGCAGCCCAGCTGGGCTGTCGGGCAATCACCGGGCCGGGGTAGTCGGCGGGCTGGTTGAGCAGACGGTTGTGGCGCTGGTTGCCAGCGGCAAACACCCACACCCAGGCGTGCAGGGTCATGCCCCGCTGGTGGGCCAGATCCACGGCGGCAGCGAGGGGGTCCCAGCCTTGGGTGAGGGGATTTTGCTCGGGGGCAACCCGGCTGGGGTAGATGGTGTAGCCCGCGTTGACGGTTTCAAAGAAAACCGTGTTGATGCCAGCGGCGGCCAGCTGGTCAAAGATCTGGCTCAGCCCCTGGGGCGATCGCGCCTGCACAATGGTGCCGCGATCTAGCCAGATCGCTCGCACCTCGCCCTGGGACACCGATTGCTCGGAGGGGAAGTTGTCCCACAGGGCCGATCGCGCTGCCAGCCAGCGATCGCGCACTTCGCTGTGCCTGCCTGCGGCCAGCAGCCCATCCCAGTCATTGAGCAGTTTTTGGGCCTCATCCAGGGTGGGGTGCAGCAGCGCCCCTCGACCCGATACATTCACCTGCTCGGCGGCAGCGGTGAGCACGGGCAGGCGATCGGGCAGGGCCAGAACTGTAGATGCATCCAGAGAATTCGCCATAATCAGGGCGCTCTCGAAGCGGCCAATCAGGTTTTTTAGCTCCTGCTGCATGGCCAAAAACACCACCGGGCTGGGGGGCCGCCCGGCAGGCGATAGCTCAATTACCGCCGGGGCAATCTGCTCTGCCGGGTCCCCCGACTCGGGGCTGAGAGAGTCGGCTGCGGGAACCTGGGGATTGGTCTGGATGGTTCTAGGCCGCTGGGAGGGCGGCAGCGGTGGCCCCGTCGGCACCACGGTGGGTCGCCGCCCAGGGCGGGGGGGTGGCTCAACGGCGGGCACCAGGGGAAAGCCCTCTGCTTCGGGATCGCTATTTTCAGGGTCTCTGTTGAGGTCGAGGTATAGATCTAAATCGTCGGTGAGGGCGGCAGACTGCTCAAGTCCCTGTGCTGATGGGTCAGCCTGGGCAAGGGCCGGTAGCCCTGGAATGCCCCAGCTGCCAACTACGCCTGCAATGGCTACCAGAAAAAGGCCCGGCTGCTGCGTCACGATCTCATCACTCCATTCCACGGCGCTAATTGTGGCATAGGCCAGCCCGAGCGGCGATCGCCCCTAGAGGCTCACCCGCTAGCGGATCCGCTCGCTGTTGAGTACCGTGACCCACACCACCCTTTCAGTAAACCCACTAGGCAGGCAGGCTCACCGTAAAGGTGGTGCCCACCCCCACCCGACTGGTGACTTTGATCGTGCCCTGCTGGAGCTGCACAAACTGCTTCACAATGCTCAGCCCCAGGCCCGTACCGGGAATATTGCTGACGTTTTGGCCCCGGTGAAACGGCTCAAACAGCTGCTTGCGATCGCCGCTCGAAATGCCAATGCCCTCATCCTGCACCTTGAGAATCACCTGGCCCCGCTGCTTGGCGAGCTTCAGCCAGATCGCTCGCCCATTGGGGGTGTAGCGAATGGCGTTGGATAGCAGGTTGCTGAGGATTGATCGCAGCAGCCGCTCGTCGAGGCAGGCCAGCACCTGGCGGCTGCGGCAGACAAACTGAATTGGCCCCTGAGGCCGCTGGTAATCGCCCTCGGCCAGCAGATCTTGGCAAAAGACCACCAGATCTAGCGGCTTGGGGTTGACCGAGAGCACCTTGGCCTCAATTTTGCCGATCACCAGAATGTCGTCGATCATCTGGGTCATGCGCTCAACATTGGCGTTGATGGTGAGCAGGTAGTCGGTTTTTTCGTCGGGGCGCAGCTGGGTGTCGTAGCGGTTGAGCGACGACACCGTCAGGGCAATGTTGTTGAGCGGGTTGCGAAACTCATGGCAGACCATGGAGACAAAGCGCGATCGCATGTCGCTCAGCTGCCGCAGCTGCTGGTTAGCGTTTTGCAGCTCAGCGGTGCGCTCCTGCACCTTTTGCTCTAGCTCTTCGTTGGCTCGCTGAAGAATTTCTTCGGCCCAGCGCCGCTGGGTGATATCGCGAAAGGTCACCACCGTGCCAATCAGCCGCCCCTCCTCGTCGCGCATGGGGGTGCTGATATATTCCACCGGAAAGCTGGTGCCGTCTTTGCGCCAAAACACCTCGTTGGTAATGCGCCGCACGCTGCCGTCTTGAAAGGCGGCGTAGATCGGGCAGGCTTCGCGCTGGTAAGGGCTGCCGTCAGCCAGGGAATGGTGCATCACCGCATGCATCGACTGGCCAATTAGATCTTCTGTAGACCAGCCGATCATCTCGGCGGCGGCGGGGTTGACGAAGGTGACGTTGCCCGCCAGGTCTAGCCCATAGACGCCCTCGCCCACGGCGTTGAGAATTAGCTGGTGCTGGCGACGCAGGTGCTCTAGCTCTTGCCCCAGGGGTTCTTGGCCTGGGGGGGCAGGGGATGGTT
>QBMN01000190.1 GCA_003241845.1 Shackletoniella antarctica
CTGGCAATTCATCCGTATTTAAGTAGCCATCTAAATTTAAGTAGCCATCTAATTCATTCTTCACCCACTTTTTTAGCTCATGATTATTAAGATAATGGGCTAATACTTTTGCCTTTAAAAAAATAGTTTCCAGAGATATTTGTGAATTAATTATATCGCTTTGTGTTTGTTTGATTATGTTGGGTATGTCACTCATTCTTTGGCTCACTTTTACCGATGCTTGTCAAACTTCCATAATCTCTCTGACTTTTTTGCCAAGGAATAAGGTTGGCGTACACCTGCTGTCTAACGGTGCGCTTGAGCGGCTGCAAATAACTTTCGCAATTCACCAAGATCTCTCGGCAGTCCGCTCCAAGCGAATTGTTAGACCGCGCTGGAGATTGGCTAAGGATACTTTGCTACATACGAAGCTGTAGCGCCATCCCAACTCCAATCTCCTAAGCGATCTGAACTTGACACTACTTGAGTTGACGTTACAGATCCCAAGGTTCGACCATCAAAAGGGCGAATGTACAAAGTGCTTTGTCCGTTATTAATAGCTACATACGAAGCTGTAGTACCGTTCCAACTCCAACCTCGAAAATTGTCTGAACTCGATAGCACTTGGCTAGATGTTACAGATCCCAAGGTTCGACCGTCAAAAGGACGAATGTACAAAGTGCTTTGTCCGTTATTAATAGCTACATACGAAGCTGTAGTACCGTTCCAACTCCAACCTCGAAAATTGTCTGAACTCGATAGCACTTGGCTAGATGTTACAGATCCCAAGGTTCGACCGTCAAAAGGACGAATGTACAAAGTGCTTTGTCCGTTATTAATAGCTACATACGAAGCTGTAGTACCGTTCCAACTCCAACCTCGAAAACTGTCTGAACTCGACAACGCCTGGCTAGATGTTACAGATCCAAAATTTCGACCATCAAAAGGACGGATGTATAAGCGGCTTTGTCCATTCTCAACAGCTACATAAGAAGCTGTAGTACCGTTCCAGCTCCAACCTCGGAAACCGTTTGAATTTGAAACTACTTGAGTGGATATCACAGAGCCAAAAGTTTGACCATTGAAAGGACGAATATAGAGGCGGTTCTGTTGCCTCTCACCATACAGTTGCTGAAGCCCTTGAATATCAGTTTGACTTAATATTCCATCTCCCGTCCATCTGGGATTACAGTAATTCATTACTGAATTCAGATCCCAAGCTCCGATTATAAGATCACCATCAGAACCCTGCCTTTCCTGAGTACACCACTGTTGTGTAGACCCTGGCTGATTAACAGGAGTGTCAGGTCGATTTTGTTCATGTGCAAAACCAAGAGCATGTCCAAATTCGTGTATTGCAATCAATCGTATGCAACGTTCTCTTCCCGATTGGCAATTTTGACTCCAATTCCGGAATGTAAAATTTAACACCATTCCATTCCGAATGCCATTTAAGTCAGATCCCAATGCAACAACATGAGGTCCAACATCAACAATTTGAATACGAATGCCTCCACTTCCACTGTTGCAAGTGCCCCAAGCAGTAAAGTTAACAGCCGATACCCCTTGCCAGGAATTTGCAGCAGCTTCTTGAACCCAACGCATCTCATTAGTAAAGTTATTGCTTGGATTTTCCCAACAGACGGGGATATTATTGGACTGCCAAATAGTTGATCTTTTAGCATAAAGCTCAAAGCTACGCCCTTCTTGAGACAATGCTACTTGCGAGAAAAGGCACAAATACATTACTAGAAAAAGCAGTCCAACGAACTTGCTTTTCCTGAGCCAAACTCTAAACTTACTTTTACTCAATACCATCCCTCTTAACCATCCTTATTAGGGTGTTTAATGCTGAAGCTCGTTCTAGGCGGAAATCACTAATAGATTGCACCCCACAGATGAATTTTCGACCGCACCCTAACAGGTAGCCTAGCGATCTAACAATCTTATTAGAGAGATGGTTTCCGCATATTGCCCCTCTCAGGGTGGATAGGCCGAAAGTTTCCGTATATCTACCTCAATCCGCCAGATCGCTGGAAACTTTCCGTATATTATCCGGATCTGGGTGGATAGCCAGAAACTTTCCACATATTTTAGCTATAGTACACATAAACTATAATGCGGCATTTATTACATGTTGTACTGACGGTGCATGAACCTCCTCTCCAGAAGAGACCGAAAAAGCTGTTGGATCAGGTACGTGAGGCCATGCTGGATGACGATATTGACCAAAACCCTGCTGATGGAGTGAGACCCCAGCGGCATTAGGGTGCGTCATCGCGCCGCGTCACGCACCGCCCATGGTTTTTGTAGCCACTGCGGTGCCCTGCACTACAGCGCCCAAGTCCTCAAAGCGATTAAGCACCAGTTTTTGGCTACTCACAACAACACAGCCAGCCCAGATCAATTCCTTCAGGTGCCAGTTAAGTCGATGTGACGGGCTATGCATCTGCGCCGACACCTGCTCTACAGAAGAGATTCATCTAAGCTGCCCTGGCTAATTTCGCCCTCGCCGTCTCTTTAGCCGCTACCTGCCCCGCCCTACCGCCTCCTTTTGATTGATAGACTAAACAAGGAACGTCTCCCCACCCGCTGCGCCATGCCCGCTGATCGCCCCGAGTCTATTGAGAAAATTGTGGCCCGCTTTCAAAAGGCCGCTGACCCCAAGCGCCGCTATGAGCAGCTGCTGTGGTTTGCCAAAAAACTCGACTCTTTACCCGAAGAATATAAAACCCCTGAAAACAAGGTGCCGGGCTGCGTCTCCCAGGTGTTTGTGGTGGCAGATTTAGTTGAGGGCAAGGTGGTCTACCAGGCCGACTCTGACGCACAAATTACCAAGGGGCTGGTGGCGCTGCTGATCAAAGCGCTCAACGGCCTTACCCCAGGCGAGATTATTGCCCTCACCCCCGATTTTATTCAAGACACCCAGCTCGACGTCAGCCTTACCCCCTCGCGGGCCAACGGGTTCTACAACATTTTTAAGACCATGCAGCAAAGGGCCCAGGGGTTAATGGATGGGGCGGCGGCAGCCGTGCAGAGCTAAGTCTGGGGGAGGTGCGATCGCCTCTTCCCTCATATGCCGCGATCAGAATCCCCAGCATCTCTACTAAACTTTGATAAACTTTGGGTTGCGAAGCGGCCTCGGCTAACTTCGCGAATCTGTTTTTGCCACTGGTTGGGCCTATTTCATGAGCGAATACAGCATTTTTACCTCTGAGTCGGTGTCTGAGGGCCATCCTGATAAAATGGCCGACCAGATCTCCGACGCCGTTTTAGACGCCATTCTCAAAGAAGATCTATACGCCCGAGTCGCGGTCGAGACCCTGGTTAAAACCGGCATGGCCGTGATTGCCGGAGAGGTGCGCACCGACACCTACGTCGATCTCGAAGACATTGTGCGCAATGTGATTTTGGGCATTGGCTACGATAGCTCCGACGTGGGCTTTGACGGGGCCTCCTGCGCGGTGCTCAATGCGATCGGCAAGCAGTCGTCAGACATTGCCATCGGCGTTGATGTCGCCATTGACAAAGACCTGGGTGCAGGCGACCAGGGGCTGATGTTTGGCTACGCCACCAACGAGACCGAAACCCTCATGCCCGCCCCGATCTACTACGCTCATCGGCTGGTAGAGCGGCAGGCCTATCTGCGCAAGCACGGGGTATTGCCCTGGCTGCGCCCTGACGCCAAGAGCCAAATCACCCTGCGCTACGAAAACCTCAGGCCGGTTGCGGTAGAAGCCGTGGTGCTCTCGACCCAGCACGACCCCGACATCTCCCAGGCCGACATCCGCGAAGCGGTGATGGAGGAAATCATTAAGCCGGTGCTGCCCGGTGGCTGGCTCCACGCGGGCACCCAGTATCACATCAACCCCACGGGGCAGTTCATTATCGGTGGCCCCGTGGGCGACTGCGGCCTCACCGGGCGCAAAATTATCGTCGATACCTACGGCGGCATGGCTCGCCACGGCGGCGGTGCCTTCTCGGGCAAAGACCCCACCAAGGTTGACCGCTCGGCGGCCTACGCGGGGCGCTACGTGGCCAAAAATATTGTGGCGGCGGGCCTGGCCGATCGCTGCGAAATTCAGGTGTCCTATGCGATCGGGGTGGCCCAGCCCACGTCGATTTCGATCAACACCTTTGGCACTGGCAAGGTGGATGATGGTGCGATCGTCGACCTAGTTCGCAAGCATTTTGATCTTCGCCCCCAGGGCCTGATCGACATGCTCAACCTGCGCCGCCCAATCTATCAACAAACCGCAGCCTACGGCCACTTTGGCCGCGAACTCCCCGACTTTACCTGGGAGGCAACTGATAAAGCTGAAATTCTCAAAGCTGCCTTCTAACACCAAGTCCCATAACCTCGATTCCCAAAAGGCCAAACCGTAGGGGCGTTGGCGCAGCCTAGCCGTAGGCTTGATCGCATGCGCCCGGTTAGTAAAGTCTTGCCAGAAATTTCCTCAGCGCTGGTCTCAGCGGGCACCTAGTGCCTGGGCCAGCGCTGAGGTATCAGGCCACGGGCACCAGGGGATCTGTAGGTTGGGTGCAACGAAGTGAAACCCAACAGCGGCAAGCCTTTGTTGGGTTCCGCTGGCGCTCTACCCAACCTATAAATTAAAGCTTGACCAGGTATTAGGAGATCTCCAAGAAAGAAAATCCCACCAGGTAGGGGCGCAGAGCCTGCGTCCTTAGGAGGCAGCAACATCCTTGGTTATTTTCGTTGCCAGGATTGTCCCTAGGCATCAGAATTAGTGGTTGATCACCGTCGTCTGATGGGGCAAATCCTTCGCGTCACCCTGGGGAACACTGTCGTGGGGCTCGCTGTGGGTGCCATGGTCAAGCTCAGAGTTCTCTTCTGAGCGGCGACGATTGAGCAACTCTTTGAGGAGATCGCGCTTCTCTTCGGTCATATGAATTTGAATGTTTGGCCCCGATCGCGCCAGGCGGATAACAATGCCGTCTTCTACCGGCACCTCGGTAATGCGGCGACCCTCTACATAGGTGCCGTTGGTGCCTATGCTTTTTACGGCCCAGCCAGAGTTGGTGCGGTGAATTTCGACGTGGTGACGAGAAACAACGGCACTGTAAAGAACGACATTGTTATCGGTCGAACGACCTATGCGAACCACGGCTTCTTGATCAAAAGACCAGCTTTGAACCGGGGTTTTGTGGAGGGGGTGCAGCAACGAAAGGGTAATCACATTACTCAATCAAAAACGATCCCTGTAGCTCTTAATCATAGGAGAGTCTGGCAGACCCCAGCCCCCTTTCAGGACGCTTTCAGACCTCCTTGCAGATTTACCCCAGTGGCAATTGGGGAAGAAGACCAGTGCCTTGATAATAGTCTAGGTTAGGGGCAATTTAGCAAGGAGTCACACCCCCCTAGCCGCTGTAACCTTACCCTAGACTACTGGCTCAGGGAATAGGGGTTAGCCCAGGCTCAGGTCGCCCACCGCCGCCTGATCGAGCAGCCAGCGCAGCTCACCCTGGGGGCGCACCAGGCGAGAGGGGTAGGCCCGATCGTCGCCATCGGCGGCAAACACCTGGGCCAGGGCGGTTTCTTTGTCGGCCCCGGCCACCAAAAACAACACCCGGCGGCTGTGGTTAATCAGCGGCACGGTAAGGGTAATGCGCGGATCGGCCCCCTTGTAGCCCACGGTGGTAAGGCGATCGGCCACCGCCAGCGCATCGGTATGGGGAAAGAGCGAGGCGGTGTGGCCGTCGTCGCCCATGCCCAGCAAAATTAAGTCAAACTCAGGTATCTGATCTGGCGCGGTGCCCTGGAGCCTGCCGAACACCGCCTTGATCATAGTTTCGTACTGGCTAGCCGAGGTCGCCGGGTCTCCCTGGAGGGTCGGGGCCAGCACAATGTGATCGGGCGGAATCGGCACCTGGTCAAGCCAGGCCGCCTTGGCCATGCCAGCATTGCTGTCGGGGTGGTCTACGGGCACATAGCGCTCGTCGCCCCAAAAAATGTAGAGCTGATCCCAGGGCAGGTCTTGCTGCGCTAAGGCCTGGTACAGAGGCTTGGGGGTGCTGCCTCCGGCTAGGGCCAGGGTGCAGTAGCCCTGGTCGGCAATGGCGCCGTGAATAGCCTGAACAACCAGGGCCAAAGCCCGCTCCACCAGGGCGGGCTGGTCGGGCAAAATCTCAAACAGGGGAGCAGTCATGGGCAGGTTCTACGGGTAGGCAATCCCAGGGGGCGTTTTGATTGATGCTTCACATAGCACAGTAACCCATTGGTAGGGCACAGTAACCCAGTTCTGGCCCTAACCCCATGGCCTTAAGCTTTACTTCTCAAGCCCGGCCCCAGACTGTTCAGTTTGTGGTTGACAAGCCGCCCAAAACCTTGAAAGCTTACGGTTAGCCTCAATACAACTCTTTCTACCGAATCGCCCAGCCCATGCAACTCACCCCCCAGGAAAAAGACAAGCTCTTAATTTTTACCGCTGCCCTGGTGGCTGAGCGCCGCAAAGACCGAGGAGTCAAGCTCAACCACCCCGAGTCGGTGGCCTACATTTCTGCGGCGATTTTAGAAGGGGCGCGGGATGGGCGCACGGTGGCTGACCTGATGAGCTACGGTACAACTCTGCTAGGCCGGGCCGACGTCATGGATGGGGTGGCCGAGATGATTCACGACGTGCAGGTGGAGGCGACCTTTCCCGATGGCACCAAGCTGGTCACTGTTCATGAGCCAATTCGCTAGGGGAATGCATGGCTGTGTCTGCCTCTGACTCCCAGGATATTTTTCTCGACGCGGCCAGCCTTGACGCGGTGCTGGGGGCGCTGGTGACCCAGCTAGATGCCTACGTGTTTCCGGCGGTGGCCGAAAAGATTCAGGCCGATATTGAGCAGCGCCTCGAGGCTGGGGGCTATGGCGATATTAAGGGGGGGCAGCAGCTGGCCGACACGCTGACGGCCCAGCTGCAGGGGATGAGCGGCGATCGCAATTTGCGCCTGCACTTTAGCCCCGTGCCTTTGCCCCACATTGAGCCAGAGGCAGCGCCCGACCCGGCAGAGCTTGAGCGCCAGTACCAGGCCAGCCGCCGCCGCAATTTCGACCTCAACAAAGTCGAGCGCCTGCCGGGCAACATTGGCTATATTCAGCTGTTTAGCTTTGAGCCACCGGAGTTTGCGGGCGACGCCCTGGCCGCCGCCATGACCCTGGTAGCCCACACCGACGCGCTGATCTTTGACCTGCGCCACAGCCAGGGTGGCTCTCCGGCCACGGTGGCGCTGCTCTGTAGCTACCTGTTTCCGGCGCACCCACCGATTCACCTCAACGACCTGTACTGGAGTGAGACCGACGAAACCCACCAGTGGTGGACGGTGCCCTACGTGCCGGGGCAGCGCTATCTCGACAAACCCGTTTTTGCCCTCACCAGCCCCGAGACCTTTTCGGCGGCGGAGGAGTTTGCCTACAACCTCCAGGTGTTCAAGCGGGGGGCCGTGGTGGGCGAAACCACTCGCGGCGGGGCCAACCCTGGGCGGGGCTTTCGCCTGCACGACCACTTTTGGGTGTTTATGCCCACGGGCCAGGCGATCAACCCGGTCACGGGCAAAAACTGGGATACTACGGGGGTGCTCCCCACCGTCAAGGTGCCGACCGAGACCGCCCTCGACACCGCCCACCTGATGGCCCTCAGCCACCTGCTGGAGGCCGGGGCCGAGGGCATCGCCCGCCGCGAACTGGAGGAAGCGCTGCCCCGAGTCGAGCGATCGCTCCAGCAAAAGCGTCAGAACCTAATTGCCAACCTAGGAGGCTCCCAATGATCCCCGGAGAACTGCTGCCCGCCGAGGGCGAAATCGAGCTCAATGCCGGTAAAGAGACGGTGACCCTGACGGTGGCCAATACGGGCGATCGCCCCATCCAGGTCGGCTCCCACTTTCACTTTTTTGAGGTAAATAGGGCGCTGAGCTTTGAGCGCGATCGGGCGCGGGGCCTGCGGCTCGATATCCCTGCGGGCACTGCCGTGCGCTTTGAGCCGGGAGATGAGCGCGACGTCACCCTGGTGCCCTTCGCCGGGGAGCGACGGGTCTATGGGTTTAACGCCCAGATCGAAGGGGCACTGTAGCAGGATCTAGAACGCACAGAGGGAATCCTTTTCCGCCAGGTCTAAGGCTCAGTCAGCGTCACGATTACCTAAGGAGGTCTCCAGGAAAGAAAATACCACCAGGTAGGGGCGCAGAGCCTGCGTCATTAGGAGGCCGCAAGATCCTTGGGTATTTTTGTTGCCAGAATTGTCCTAAGACGTTGGCATGATGTGCAGGAGTCATCAATCTTCCTTGCCCAAGGCCCCCGGTGCCCCGGCCAGGGTTCTTTGTGGCGAGCAGGTGATGATCATAATCACCAGGGTCAAAATGTACGGGGCCGCGTTAAACAGGTAGTAGTACGAGTCAATGCCCACCGACTGAAACGCAGGCCCCAGGGCCTGGGCCCCGCCAAACAGCAGCGAGGCCCACAGGCACTGCCAGGGCTGCCAGCGGGCAAAAATCACCAGCGCCACCGCCATTAGCCCCTGGCCGCTGGAGATCCGCTCAGTCCACACGCCGGGGTAAAACAGCGACAGGCTGGCCCCGCCAATGCCCGCCAAAAAGCTGCCCGCCACAATGCTGGCCATGCGCACCCAAAAGATTGAAATCCCCATGGCCAGAGCCGCATCGGGGCTGTCGCCCACGGCCCGCACGTACAGCCCCCACCGGGTTGACTTAAAGAACCAGCTCATCAGCGGCACGATCGCCACCCCGAGCAAAAACAGCGGGCTAATTTGCAATGCCGACTGCACCTGGGGCAAACTGCTCCAGCCCCCTGCTGGGATAGTTGGCAACTGGGGGGCCTGGGGCTGAATAAAGGGCTTGCCAAAGAAATTCGCCAGACCGCTGCCAAAGATAACCATGGCGATGCCCACCGCTACATCGTTGACCCTTGGCTGCTGCGACAGCCAGCCGTGAATTGCCCCCAGCC
>QBMN01000191.1 GCA_003241845.1 Shackletoniella antarctica
AATCACCCCACAGCCTGCCTAGCAAATGGATGCTTTATTTCTTGGAGTACTCTTAGACCAGTTCTGACATGGTTTACCTCAGCCCTTGTCAGCCACCCGGTTTATGTCTCAGGGTGGCTGTTCAAACCAGGGTGGCTCTGGGAGAGTAACTGAGACGCAACGCTAAATTTACCTATGGCTACTTACCTGATCACAGGCGCAAATCGCGGCATTGGCTACGAGTATTGTCGGCAGATTCAGCAGCGGGGAGATCGCGTCATTGCCGTGTGCCGCCAGCCCTCAAACGAGCTGAAGGATTTGGGAGTTCAGGTCGAAACAGGCATTGACATCACCCAAGACGACTCCGTAGCTGAGCTGGCTCAGCGGCTTGAGGGCACCAGGCTGGATGTGCTGATCAACAACGCTGGCATTCTAGAGGGCGTCACCCTCGATGAGCTTGATTTTGACAGCATTCGGCGGCAGTTTGAGGTAAACGCGATCGGCCCCCTGCGGCTAACGGCGGCGCTGCGGCCCCACCTGAGCGACGGATCAAAGGTGGCGATTATGACCAGCCGCATGGGGTCAATTGCCGACAATACCTCCGGCGGCTCCTACGGCTACCGCATGTCAAAGGTGGCGCTGTCGATGGCGGGCAAGTCGCTGGCGCACGACCTCAAGCCCCAGGGCATTGCCGTGGCAATTTTGCATCCCGGCCTGGTGCAAACCCGCATGACCGGGTTTAGCAGCAGCGGCATTACCCCCACCGAGGCGGTCAAGGGGCTACTAGCCCGCATTGACGAGCTGACCCTAGAAAATTCTGGAACATTTTGGCATTCAAATGGAGAAGTATTGCCCTGGTAAGTAGGAGGACGCAATTATTTGTAAAACCCCTTAGAGGTTGTTTAAAAAGGTATCTGTTGTAGCATTAGATACCTGTTGATCCCCCCCGCCCCCCTTAAAAAGGGGGGAAACGCCCGTTCAAAGTCCCCCTTTTTAAGGGGGATTTAGGGGGATCTCCACATTTGCTACATGAGGTGAGACTTTTAAACCATCCTCTTAGGAGGTCTCCAGGAAAGAAAATACCGCCAGGTAGGGGCGCAGAGCCTGCGTCCTTAGGAGACAGCAAAAACCTTGGGTATTTTCGTTGCCAGAATTGTCCTTAGATGGGGGTAATGTCCTAACCAAGTTGGCCCCATCTACCGTGAATTCCCACGGTTACTCACCCTCACTCCTGAATCCAGGGTTCATGCCAGGGGCCACCGCCGATCTCTAGCCCGGCTTGGGTGCTGGTGGCGGCGAGAATCAAATCGCGATCGCCGCCCCGCCGCTGCCAAAGCTTGAGAGTGAGATTGCCCAGGGCGGTGTCGCGACAGCAGTGGGCCATACCTTCGTGGGTTGGCGCTCGCAGTGAAATGCCGGGGAGATCGGTGGTGCCGATGACTTCCACCGCGTAGTCGAGACTTTCACAGCGCATATACCAGTAGCCCCAGGGGGCCATGTGCCAGGTGACGCGGGCATTCCAGGGCACAAACTCGTAGAACTTGCCGCCGTGGTGAACGCCGACCATCGCCACCGACTCCGTCCAGCCCAGCACCTGGCGGCGGCCACCCCCGGCGGTGAGGGCCAGGTCGGGCAGGCCCTCAAAGGCGTTGCAGTTGAGCCAAAACCACTTCTGCGGGAATGATCGCCCCCAGTTTTTCTCGCTGTAGGCGGGGGCGTTGGTAAACTCGTGCCGCTTACCCTGCCACTCCAGCCACCCGGTGGAGTAGCCGTGGGCCATGAGAATCTGCCAGCCCGGCTCAAAGATTTGCAGGCTGGAGAGCAGCCCGGCGGTAGATTGCTGAGGTTGACCGCTGCTGCCCCAGCCGTAGACCGGGTCGGTGTGGTACTCCCAGGCCACGGTGCCGAAGCCAGGGTCGTTGAGATAGCCCTGGTGCCAGGTGGCAGTGACCTGGTAGCCCTCGGCAACCTGATCTTTAAATTCTGTAGAAGACAGCAGGCGCGGCTGACTGGGCGAATCTCCCCGCCAGTGGCCTAGCCCCAGACCCTCGGGCCAGGCCCAAAATTTTTGCGGGTCGGGGAAGGTGCGGCAAAAGTAACTATCCTCTGGCCCGAGGATCTGGGCGGTGCCGCCGCTGTGGGGCTGCCCCCCGACCGGGTCTTCGATGGAGTACATGAAGGCGAAGGTCTGGCGGGTTTCGGGCAGGGTGAGGCGAAAGTACCAGCCCTCGAAGAAGCGGCTGGCCTGACCATCCCAGTGGTAGCCGCTGTGGGGAGTTTGGCGGGGGTGGAGCATAGTTATTCTTCAACCCAGCGGGGAACATGCTGCCAGCCGTCGCGGATTTCATCTCGATAGCGCTGGTGGCCGGGCTGCTTCTGCTCCACCAGGTTCCAGAACGATTTGGAATGGTTCATATGCACCGTGTGACATAGCTCGTGGACGAAGACATAGTGAACCAGCTCGGGGGGCAAGAACAGCAGTTTGTAGTTGAGGCTGATATTTTTGTGGCTAGAGCAGCTGGCCCAGCGGGTTTTCTGGCCGCGAATAGAGATCCGGCTGAAGGGCAGGTTGACCACAAAGCTCAGCTCGCGCAGCCAGGGGGCAAACTCGGCGCGGGCTTTGCGGCTGAGCCACTGGCGCAGCCGGTCGGCGCAGGCGGCGCTGTTATCGACGGGGCCGCGCAGCAGCAGGGTTTGGGGGCCGCTCTGGGTCATGGCCAGGGTGCGGTTAGGGGCGCTCTGGTAGTGAATTTCCCAGGTTTGGCGACGCGATCGCACCTCGATTTGCCCCGGTTTTTCGTCAAAGTGGTCGTCGGTAAGGCCAGCGGTTTGGTGGGCCAGGCGCTGGCGCGATCGCCACAGCCAGTCGCGCCGCCGCAGCAGCAGGTCGGGCACCTGAGCCTGGTCAAAGCCAACAGGTACCACCACTTCCACCTGGCCGTTGAGGTGCACCTTGAGCGACACGTGGCGGGCGCGGGCGCTTTCCCGAATGCGGTATTCAGGCAGAGCCGCCGGGTCGGCGGTAAAAAGCTGGAGCTGTTCAGACGAGTCGGCCATGGGCGGCAGGAACAGGGCAATAGAAGGCTTTAGCCCAGACCAGAAGGATAGCTCACTGGAGAACTATAGATCCGGGACTGGGGCAGCCTGTTCTATCCTACGGTGCTCTAGAAAAGACAGCAAAATTTGCTGGTGGGGCGCTCCGATAGGGCGATCTTCGCCAGCGCGGGCCGAGTATCGCCGGCCCCGGTGAATGTCGGCCACGCTCCACAGGCCCAGGTCTAGCCCTTCACTCAGCACCAGGCCGTCTACGGGCACCACCAGGGGGCCGTGGTAGACGTGGCGCACGACGGTGTCATCTTCCACCCGCTCAAACAGTTCTAGCTGGGGCGCATCGTAGCCGATTTCTTCGCGCAGCTCTCGGTACACCGCGTCGTCGGGCGATTCGCCGGGGTCGAGGTGGCCGCCAAAAAACGCCCAGTGGCCGGGCCAGGCAATGGCGGGAATATCATCGCGCAGCTGTAGCAAGAACTGGTCGCCCTGGTAGAGAATGGCGATCGCAACTTCAATCTTGACAGCCTTGTCGTTCATAGCTTCTCAGCCTTGAGGGCAGCCCCGATCAGCCCCACCTGGGGGTTGAGCACAATATGTACCGGCACCCGATCTAGCAGGGGGCTAACCCGGCCCTTGTGGGCAAAGGCTTTGATGAATTCTCCGGCGGTCATCAGGGCCAGGTTTTTGGCGGCGATGCCCCCGGCCACGTACAGCCCGCCGTAGGGCAGCAGCTTGAGGGCCAGATTGCCCGCCTCGGCCCCGTAGGCCGAGACAAAAACTTCCATCGCCTTGTGACAGAGGCGATCGCGGTCAGCGGCAGCGGCCATGGCGATCACGGCGGCGGGGTCAACGGTTTTAGTCGACAGGCCGATCTGACGCTCCCAGATGGCAATGGCCTCAGCGATCTCGGGGGTTTCGTGGGCAAACTCGCGATCGCGCAAAAACTGGTAGATCGCCACAATGCCCTGGCCCGACACCACCCGCTCCACCGACACCCGCGAGATCTGATGCTTGTCGAGCAGGTAGCGCATCAGCTGAAACTCTAGCTCTGAGCGCGGCGCAAAGTCGGCGTGGCCGCCCTCCGAAGGGAACACCAGCGTGCGCCCCCCTTGACCCAGGGCAAACCCCTGGCCCAGCCCGGTACCGGCACCCAGAATAGCAACCGGGGCGTTGCCGTCAGGCTCCCCTACTTGCAGGGTGTGAATATCGTCGGGGGCGAGGCCAAACACGCCGTGGCCCACCGCCTCAAAGTCGTTGATTAGCTCCACGCGGTCGAGGTCAAGCTCTGCTTGCAGGCGATCGCCCTCCAGCGACCAGGCCAGGTTGGTCAGGCTAGAGGTGTTCTCGACCACCGGCCCGGCGATGGCAAAGCAGGCCCGCTGGGGCGGGTGCGCCTTGCCCGCATCGTCAGCGGCCTGGTGCAAAAATTCTTTGACCATGGGCACCAGGTCGGGGTAGGCCTGGCTCGAATAGGTGTGCTCAAACTTGGTCTTGAGTATCACCTTCCCGGAGTCTGTCGGGTCGCTGGATTTGACCAGGCGCAGAATGGTTTTGGTGCCGCCAATGTCACCGGCAAGCAGATAGGTCATGGCTGGGGCGTTCTAAGGGGCTAACGACGGTTGCGGGTAACTCCTGGTTTAGCTTACCGCTGCGAAAGCCCTCTAGATCGAGGGTGACGTAGGTAAAACCGTAGCCTTGCAGCGCCTTTACCAGGGTTTCAAGATCGGTGGTCGCTACAAATTCCTTAATATTTTCGGCGGGTATTTCGATCCGGGCGGTGTCGGCCTGCGATCGCACCCGCAACTGCCGCAGCCCCAAATGCCGCAGATATAGCTCGGCCTGGCCCACCCGCCGCAGTTTCTCTAGGGTAATCGCTTCACCGTAGGGAAAGCGAGAGCTGAGGCAGGGCTGGGCCGGTTTATCCCACCAGGGCAGCCCCAGCAACCGCGAGATCTCGCGCACCTCAAACTTGGTGATGCCCACCTCCGCCAGGGGCGACCTGGCCCCCCGCTCCTGGGCCGCCCGAATGCCGGGGCGATAGTCGCCTAGGTCGTCGGCGTTGACGCCATCGACCACGTAGGGGTAGCCCCGCCCCAGGGCCAGGGGCTTGAGGGTGTCGTGCAGCTCGCTCTTGCAGAAATAGCAGCGGTTGACCGGGTTGGCAGCGTAGTTGGGGTTGTCTAGCTCGTGGGTGGCGACAATCTCATGGGCGATACCCATGGCCGCCGCCTGCACCTGGGCCTCTTCGAGGTCGGCGGGCATGAGCGAGGGGGAGTTGGCGGTGACGGCGAGGGCGCGATCGCCCAGCACATCGTAGGCGACCTTGGCCACCAGGGTGCTGTCGATGCCGCCCGAGTAGGCAATCAGCGCCCGATCCATCGCGGCGAAGAGGGCTTTGAGCTGGTCAAGTTTTTGCGACACCATGGTTGATCTACAGAAGTTGAAAGGATGGGGAAATCAGTAATGAGTGGGGCCAATGCCGTCCATCATCATCCTACCGATAGCGCTCTCTCATTGCCTGTTTTCTGTGAATGCCCTAGCTCGGCTAGCAACCTTTTAGTTGAGTTCAAAGAGCTTCAATTCTCACAATGCCGCCCTCAATGGCGTTAATTTGCAAGCGATACCCATAGAGGAGTGCCATGCCAATGAGCGGTTCAGTCTCCGATTCAGCGATATCAATTTCTTGATATCGCCCATCCCAGATGACGGTTGCAGCGTACAGGTCAAACACCGTCTCGCTACCATCGCCCAAAGTAACGATATCGGAGGCATTCCACGGCAAGCCTAAGTCAGTCACAAGCGCAGCAGGCAACGTGAGAAAACCATTGAACCCGGTGTCGATAACCGCATCAATGACTTGCCTTTGCCGACTGGCATTGCCCACCACCAGGGGAATGGTTGCTTCTCGGCGCAGGTTTACAACCCCTTGCATCATTGAGGTTTCGCCAAACTCCGCGCCCCAAAGTGATAAACAGCTCGGTGCCCAATGCGAATGACCCAGGGCTGAGCATCTGGGTATCGTTCAAACAATCGCCGAGTGGCAGGTAAAATACGGTCGTCTATTTCAAAGGCTCCGGTTTCAATATCAATCGCAACGATTTTTCCGTCGTTGCCCGCCTCGACCTGCTGCCGAATGCCAGATTCATAGAGCGCTTGCCCCCGCCGAGCTAGCTCTTCTTTGCTGTAGCGTCGCTGTCGGACTGCCATAGGATGGCCTCTCATGTTGAATTAATAGCCATCCTACTCTAAAAAAAGAGACTAAGGAGAATGGGGATTATACCTGAGGCCATCTAAACGAAAAATGATTGTTGTAGTACTTTTCCTTTAAGTAAACTAGGTCGGCTTCCCAATCTTGGATTGCCTTACTAAAGTCTTTTGAATTGTGACGCCTTGCGTTGCGAGTGAATGCAGCGATAGATTCAGCCATTTTTTGCAACCTTCTGGAGGTTTTAGGGTTGCCCCATTGCTCTAAATATGCACGATCCTCTATCTTCGGTAGAGGGCATAGAAAAACAGCATCAAGAATTTCCGATCGCTCACGCTGACTCAGCCCATTCATGCCAACCTTATATCCACATTGCCTCAACAATCCTTCCCCATATTTGAATGCATCACTTGATAAATTCTGCAAGCCAATATTCGCAGTCGTTGTTGGCCAGAAGAATTGACCGTCCTGTAGCTGAGCTAACCTCCTGGCGATTCTATCCCTTAGTCTATGAGCTCTTCTTCTTGCACGAAAGCCTAGTTCATAATGGATATCTGCTAAGATCTTCGTGTTTTCCCACGCCGAATCGACAATTCCTTCAAGCTCATTGACTCGAGACTTCATGTATGGGCGGTTCGTGGTTTTTAAGGCATTCTCTGATGATTCAGATGCAATGTCTAATGAGGATGAGGGTTCTTGCCAAGTCATTTCACCAGGAGAGACAATTCTAATATTCCTCATTCGCCTAATGGCAAACATTCTCCTAGCTTTCCTTAGGTGACAGTAAGATTCCAGATATGTTTCACCAATGGCCTTGAGATTGATTGGTGTAACTACCCGAGAACTCTTATTTCCATTTCGATTCTCATAGTCAAACCGAATTGCTTGACTACTCTCAATAGCCCATTTAATCAAGTCATCATGAGAGGATTTTTGAAAACTGTTTGGGCGTTTTCCATCTTTTTTTGGCGTTTTTAATGGACTATTTTTATTAGGTGTATCATATGTTTCAGGATGGTCACGACGGGAATTTTTATCCTTTTTGAATGAGGTCGAAGAAGATGCAAAGGAACCTGAATTACCTGTAGCTATTTTTTTATTCTTTGCGTTTATTCTGGCTTCGATTGAGTCTGCCAGATATTTTCCTAGGATTGCCATCATCAGGAAAATCCAGAAAAGTGGCGTAGTTAAAAGAGTTATGACAACTTGTATATGCAGGAAAGGGTTGAATATCTGGATCCAGCCTTGGCGTAAATAAGACCATTGGATATATATAAAGAGTAAACCATTACCCAGATAGCCTATGCACCACAATGTCGCAAAAAAGATCTGTAATACCCTCATGATCCCTGTGTGCTAATCAACATCATCTTGTAGCTCTGTTCATTTGATGCTTCCCTTTCTCAGGATAAATGCCTGCAACTTTTGTTGAGGCTTGCTCAATGTTTGTCCACATGGTCTAGCTCAGTCACTAAGAACTGCTTCGTAGGCTTGCCCCGCCCGTTCCCAGGTGAAGGCGTCTTCAATCAGCTCGCGGCCTTGCGTCGAGAGGGTGGCGCGCAGGTCGGGCTGGTCAAAGAGTTGAGCGATCGCCCCCACGTACTCCTCCACCCTGTTGGCCCGCAGCGCCCGCTGGGGCTGGTCTACGGCCAGACCTTCGAGGCCGCGATCGCTGGACACCACCGGCACCCCCGCCGCCATCGCCTCCAGGGTTTTATTTTTAATGCCAAAGCCAATGCGCATAGGCACGACGCACACCGTCGCCCGGTGCAGATATTCCGCCACCGAGGGCACCCGCCCGGTGACGATAACTCCGGGGAGATTCCCCAACATCTGAACTTCCCCGGTCGGCTTGTTGCCCACCAGGTAGAGGGTGGCGTCGGGGTAGCGCTGGCGCAGGGGCGGCAAAATGGCTTGGGCCAAATATTTCGCCGTATCCACGTTGGCAATGTAGTCCATCGCGCCCACAAACACCAGGCTGTGGCCGCCGGGGTCGGCCTGGCGGTAGGGAAACTGGGCCAGGTCTACCCCGTTGGGCACCACGTGGAGAGGGGTGGCCCCAGAGATCGGGGCAAAAAACTGGCGGTCTTCTTCGGTGGTGATTACCAGGTCGGTAAATTTTTGGGCGTACTGGCGTTCGTAGCGGCGCAGCAGCGGCAGGTTGAGGCGATCGCGCAGTAGCTTTTCCGCCGTCCCCGTTTGCAGCTGGTTCACCAGGGTGCCGTAGAGCGAGCTGTGGATATCGACCACCACTTTCTGCACCCGCTGACGGTAGTGGGGCCGCACAAAGACCTCGTTGACGCTGTGCTCGCAGGTGATGGCGTCGCAGTGGCCCCCCTCGACCCAGTTGTCGATCCATTGCTGCATGGCGGGGGCATGGAGATAGGTGGTGCTGGGGGGCGTGCCCGTGGCGAGAAACTGGGCAAAGCGGCTGATTTTCCCGCTCACTCCCGGCTGAAGGTCGGCGGTGGCGGGGCGGGGAAAGCAGACGAGCTTGGCCACATGGCTGGCAAGGGTAGCGACTTCCTCCTCTGTCACCTCGGCGGAGCGCTGGGTTACCAGCGTGACTTCGTGCTCCTGAGCCAGGTGTTTGAGCAGATAAAAGGTACGAATCTGGGTGCCCCCTAGGGTGGGTG
>QBMN01000192.1 GCA_003241845.1 Shackletoniella antarctica
TGCTTATTGATACGTCGCACCAAATATCCCTTTGTCCCGCCTTACGTTGATACCCGTTGGTGGTGAAAAAAACTGCTCGCCAGTTTCTTCATCAACGCGAGCTGGCACATTTTCGATCAAAATAACTTGACCATTGAGATTCAGGGTATATGTAACCTGCTTTTCGACTAAGGTTTCTTGCCATTCAGTTGCCATCGTTAGCTCATCTCTTTTTTGTGAAATTTCTAGTAGCAACGGTGGGTTGAGTAGAGCGCTAGCGAAACCCAACAAAACCAAGTCTAGTGCTGAGCTGCACTTCGCTTCACTCAACTTAATTTTTGACTTCTTGCCTAGCCCTTGCTTGAGCCAAAGATTTTCGGTATTCAGATGCCTCAGCTACTTTAGTAATTTTGATTTCAGAGGTGCATGTGCTCAACTCTTTATCAGTAGCACTCACAGCTTTAGCTATCTCTTCGAGAGATACCCTGAAAAACTCTTTTCTTGAATTGATGCTGTTTACTCGTCTGCCATTAAAAACTTTATGTAATCTGCTTTCCAACTCAGGAGCATTACTGCATGAAATCATTGCATGAACGTCAAATGGAAACGGAACAGACGCATCGCTTAGCTCTTTAACACGATCTTCTGGATTCAAGCGCCTTGTCATACCAATTTTGTAGACATTTTCACCAAATGAGCCAATATTTGAAATTACATATACATAGCCCGACTTGGTTAACTGTGCTTGTGAAATAGCCCTTTCTCTATTTGCTTCTGCTTCAGCGACTCTCTTTTGCAATTCCTCGATTTTAGACAAAAGATCCTGCTGGACTTTCCCTGTAGCACTTTCTGCTTCCTTTTTGGCTTTCTCTAAAGCTTCTTGATATTGACGCTCTTCTTTTTCAGCTTCTACTCTTGCCTTTTCTAATTCCTTTTGCGCCCTCTCTTCTTCGCGCATCTGTTCTCGAATTTGGCGCTGCTCTTCTTGTTCTTGATATCGTTTTTCCTGATATTCATGAGTAAATTGCAATTCTTGAATCTTTAAATTTAGATACCCTGGGGTAATTTCACAGTGTGTTGTTTGAGAAAGCTTATTTAGAGAATCGTAAGCTTTTTGAATACGATTCTCCATCGTTTGTATATTGTTATACTTGACCTTGCTGACGGCAGCATCACATTCACCATTGAATGCCCGAAGTACTAGCTTTAGAAAGCTGTCAACCATCTTTCGGCCTTCTTTCTTACTACCAGAGACAGTCCATTCCGTGTCACATATTGCTGCTCGTCTGTCTTTTATAAGTTGCTTTTGCTTGGAGCGAATTTCATCTAGCTTTTGTTTATACTCTACAGCTTCTTTGAAATCATACTTTGATTCATAAAAGCCAAAATCCTCAACGAAATCCTTTTCTTCAAGCCCTGAAAGCTTTTTAGTTAAAGTTTCGATTTTGTGGCTAATTTCTTGCTCTTGGACATTGGCCTGCTTTTGAAGTATCTTGAGCCGATCTTGGAGTACGAGAGTTTGTGTCTCTAGCTTCCTAATTTCTTCTTCCTTTGAAATTAGTCCACCATACTTTTTGTCAGCAACTTGAAGCTTTTTGCTGGCCTCCTGAACACGTTGTTGAGCTATTTTATTCGCATCTTTACTTTTCTGGAGCTGCCTATAGATCAATCCAGTGGCAGTAGCGAGACCAATTGAAAGTAAAAATAGTAAGAATGACATAAGCTTAAATTCATAATGATCTCTCCTTCATGAGTGTTCCCTGTAGATCAGAAAGAAAACCAGATTCTTTATGCTTAATTAGCTTTCTTGGTTACAAGCTTTGAGTTCGTAGCCCTAGCGGCATTGCCCCCTATCTACCCATGAGGGCGACGGCGAGAGAGCACGAGGCCACCAGCTGCGATCGCCAGCCCCCCAACCATAAACGGCTCCGGCACTGGCTGCGCGGCATAGAGAATGCCAATGGGGCGCTTCAGCTCAGGGCTGGCATCGGCCAAGAGCGATCGCTCCTTAGTCAGCCCGTCGTATTTGAGAATGGAGCCAATTTCAGAGGTGATGTCAAACCCCACCGTAAACAGGTCGCCATTAGGGGCAAACGCCAAACTGCCGATAAAGCTGCTGCTGGGCACCGATTCGGTGTAGTTGGTCGATAGCTCGCTCAGCAGCGTGCCATCGAGAAAGTCATAGCTGCGAATGCCATTGGCAAAGTCGCTGACCACCAGGTTGCCGCTGAGGGGGTCTACCGCCATGCCTAAAAAGCTGACAAACCCAAAGCTGTCGGGCGACGGCTCTGGCTCCTGGGCAAACACCGTTTTTTCTTGGGTGGTGATGTCATAGCTCAAAATAATGCTGGGCTGCCCAAAGACCGGTATGCCTTCTACCGCAACGCTGCCCTGGGTAGTCACATAGAGCCGACCATCGGGGCCAAAGAGCAGACCATTGGGGCCGTTGAGGCCATCTGGGGCAATCCCCTGGCGGCTAGCAAAAACGTCAATAAACGCCCCGCTAGTGCCGTCGTAGCGCAGAATCTGATCCGACAAAAAGCTGCTGACGTAGAGATTGTTATCGGGGCCAAAGGCCACTCCATAGGGGCGAAACAGGCCATTCCCCGAGGCAAAAACGTCGATGAACTCTCCTTTGGGGGTAAAGCGCAGAATGGCAGAGTTTTCGGGCGTGGTGCCGCTGCTGACATACAGGTTGCCATCAGGCCCATACACAAAGGTGTCAGGGCTATCGAGCAGGCCGTTGTCTGGAATCAGCTCCCCAAGAAAGTTGCCGACAATCTCATCAAAAATAACGATGTTATTGCCGCTGGTGTTGCCCACCAGCAGGGCTGCATCTGCCGCTGTAAAAGACGTAGCGATACCGAAGGCAGTTAGCAGAGAAAGGCCAAACTGGGTAGAACACTTCATGTAAGGAGAGAGGAAACTGCGTGTAAACACTGAAAATGCAGCTAGATTCTCTAACAATACTAGTGAGTAAGTTGTGCCGACCCCCACATTTCTGCCAGTTTCACTCAATCTTTACGGAAAACGCACTTCAAGAACCTGCTCCTCTCGTTTAAGAGGATCTAGAACGATACGGCGAGGCGATCGCCCCACTCACCCACCCCTAACTCCCCAACGCCTCATCCAGCACCTGCCGCGCCTCCTCCGCCTGGGCGCGGGCTTCTTTGAAGCGCAGATTGCTCTGGGCAAACGATTTCATCACCTTAAAGCCATCCTTCAGCGCGGTGAGCTGCTCGTCGCTCATGGGGTCGTCGGTAAACAGCAGATCCACCAGTTCGCGCACCTGGAGCGCTTCATCTCGAGATGACTGCACCTTGACCTTGAGGGTGGCCAATTGATTTAAAACCTGGATGGCTTCGACTACCGAGTCTTCTTGTTGTTGCACAGATTCTGAGGTGGTTGGGGGCTGTACTTCGACTAATTGTTCGGCGCTAAAGCCGTCGGCTAGGGCGTTGGCTAGCTCGCCCTCATCGATCAGCGCCATGAGCTGATCGAGGGCTTTTTCGCGGGCCTTGCGGGAGTCTTTGCCAGATACCGTTAAGACCAGCTCCGGGCTTTGGGCCAGGGTGTATTGAACCATTGCAATAGGCCGTATGTACTAGCTCAGTATACGGCATTTTGCCCCCTAAACCGGCCTGGGGGAAGAGATCTGGCGGGCTTGGTGCAGGTTTATTCTCGCATGCCGCCCCTGACAACTGCCCGCAGCCGCTGGTGAAGCTCTGAGCCGTCTTGCCGGGGCACAAAGGGCTGAATCTCGTCGGACTGAGACCAGATCGGCTCTAGGCCGGTTACCAGGGGCCGAAAGTTGGGAATAACCTGGCTGTGGTTAGCGATCTCGACATGGGCATCGGCGTGAATGGCAGTATCACAGGCGATCGCGGCGGCGTCAAAGGGGTTCCCCTGGGGCGCGGCGGGTATAGGGCTGGTTGCGAGGGCGGCGCTATCCGCTAGATCGACCTCAGCAGCGTCATCCTGGGGGGGCGTCAACTGCTGAGGCGCTGAGGCGGCTTCTGTCTCGGGGGGCTGCGAAGGGCTGGCGTTGGTAGCCTGGCTCTCGGTGCCATCGCCATAGCCCGTGGGACACAGCAGGGTTTGCCCCAAAATGATTGACTCAAACTCGCGGTTAAAGTGGCGAATGGGCTGCCCCCGCCGCTGCCACAGCTTGAGAATTTGCTCGATGGAAATGATCTTGTAGCGCCCTTGGTATAGGGCCTCAGTAATGGCGTGGCTCACCCAGACGGAGCCGTACTGCTCTAGCCACCCGGCGATGACCCGGTCGGTGGGGTGGGCCTCAACGTCAAAACTGTAGCCGTCAAGCAGCTGATACACCGGCTCAATATCGGGAGAGTGACTGGGGTGAATCATGGTGATTGCCGAGGCGTTAGGCCGTATTGGCTATTATTTGCAAGCATTCTTCTTTTAGCTTAATTCTAAGTTAGCCCCAAGGCCAGTGTCGTAAGGTTTATTACCGTTGGGTGTCTGGCTCCCTAGGCTCTCTAGGTAGGCCTACCCGTGGAATGCTGCCAACGCCAAAATTAGGGACACCCTGCCACCGGGGCTTTGGCGCTGCGGGAGGCTACTGCACGATGACATCGCTGGGGGTGTCGGGGGGCGCATCAAAGGGGGCGGTGCGCCCAACCCAGTCAAAGGAGCTAATGCGAAAGCCCAGGAAGCCGGTTTGCTGGGTGGGGCTATAGTTCAGCAGCAGGCCGTAGGCGCGGCGGCGATATTCAAAGATTAAGTTGGTGTCAATGGTGCGGCCGGTATCGAGGTTGAGGGCGGTTTGAAACCCGGCCAAAAAGGGGCCGTAGATCTGCTGAAGAATGCCCCCAGATAGAACGGTTTGGTCGACGGCTCGGTCAAACAAAAAAGGAGAGCTGTCGCCACCAATAAAGCTGTGGCTAAAGCCAATGTTGAACTGGGTATAGTCGAAGGTACTGCGCTGGAGGCGGCCCAATTGCCCCGACAGAGATATTCTGCCTTCGATCGCCTCTTGCAGGTCATTGCTGCTGTAGTAGGTAACAATCCCTCGCATGCCCACGCTCAGGGCTAGGCGGGGCACCAAAGGGCGGTCAGAGTACCGTAGCCCTTCGGTTTGGGTGGCGGGCAGCGGTTGGCCCTGCCAGAGCAAAAAGCCGCGACTGAGGTCGGCAGCCCCCTGGAACCGAGCTAGGTCGGTTAGCCCGACCCCCACCCCAGGGCCAAGTAGAGCGGGGCGATCGGTGTTGGCGGTGATGTATTGCCCAGAGACCTGGTAGTTGAGGTTAAGGCCAGTGGTGCCCAGCGCAATGTTGGGCGACTCTAGCAGCAGGCCCAGGCTGTTTTGCACATCTTGAAAGCCCAGGGAGCCGTTGAACAGGCGATCGCGATAGACATACTCCAGGCTGAGGCGATGGTTGCCCAGCAGCTGCTGCCCCCGAAAGCTGGCCCGCAGCTGATCTTCGAAATTTTCTAAATCTAGCCCAGACAGGCTGACGCTGCCGTTGACCGCAGTGCGTGGCCCCAGAGGGCCATTGATGCGGGCGGCGATGCCGAAGTTGGCCGGGTCAGCCAGGTTGAAGTTAGAGCTGCCCAGCCAGCGGCCCACCAAGAACTGCGGGGCCACAGAGATATTCAAGGGGCCGTCTATCGGCAGCGGAAACTCGGCTTCAAGAAAGAGACCGTCGCGATCGCGGCCATCAATGCCAAAGCCAGCGGGCAGCGGGTTCAGCGCCTCGGCGGGCAGCTGACCTCGCTGCAGCACATAGCGCCGCCGCAGTAGGGGAATGGTCAGCCCCTGATCAAACACCAGCCGGGGATTATCAAACACCAGCTCATCTTCGATTTCGTTGAGGGGCGTCAGCCGCACATTGCTGGCCCTAAACTCTAGCTCTGGCGGTGAGAAGGGGTCGTTGGTCAACCGCAGCTCGTTGGCGTACCAGCCCTCGGCATCAAAATTGAGGCGATCGCTCTCAAACCGCAGCCGCCGAATGCCCTCGGGCCGGCCTTCCAGCAGACCAGCCGTGGTGCCCGTGGCCACCGCGATCCGGCCCGTGCCTGTGACCTGGGAAATCGACCCCTGGTTTTGCAGGCGATAGTCTAAGGGCCGTCCATCACTGGGCTCAGCGAAGGACGATGACAAATCGTCACCCAGTGTAGACAGCTGGAGATCGCCACGGGCATTCACCAGATCGCCCGATCCCTGCAACAGGTTGTAGGTAATCGAGTCGCCTTCGATAATTTGGTTATTGCGATTGAAGAACACATTGCCCTCGGCCCGTACATGGCGGTTGGCCAAGTTGGCCCACAGGCGATCGGCCGCGATCTGGTCGGTGCCAAACTGAATCAGTACATCCCCCGTGGCGGTCACAATCTGTCGAATCGGCTCAAACACCTGGCGATCGGCCCGCAAAAAAATCGACCCTTCGTCCTCTAGATGAGAGTCTATCGCCGCCGGAGGGTCTGGTTCGTTTTCAGCGGGGTTATTTTCTGGGTTATTCTCAGGATTATTTTCTGGGGGGGCTGCTTCAGAATTCTCATCCTCCCCAGTGAACTCCACTGGAGAAGTTTCAGCGTCTGCGGGCTGGGCCGGGGGCAGTAAAGGTGCGGAATCTGACGCCTGGGCCAGAGGCAGCAACCAATCAGCCCCAGTCAGGGGCATGATTTCGGTGTTGATCAGGTGCTCGGGTAAAGCGATGCCGGGCGATTCTAGCTGCCGCCTATCGTCTGCTGCCGACACCAGCGTAACTTCAGCCACCGCAGGGGCTGGGGGCAGAGCAGGCACAATCAGCGGCAAAGGCATGGGCAGGCATTACCAAAGCAAAAACAAAGCCCGACAAGCGGGCTCAAAAGGGCCATGACCGCTAGGCCAAAGACCCTGAAAAACTGTTAGTTGTGGCCAAGGGCGGCAAGATTAAGACCGTCGCAGGTTCCAAAGACTACTTTGGGGGCGGCAGGTTCCATTGGGCAGGTTCCACTGCTGTAAAGCAACCCCTGCCGCCCTAGTGCTGTCTAGTCGACGTCTTGACGACCGGGGTTGCGGGAGGGGTCACCGCTCAGAAGGCCAAAGACAAACAGCGAGACAAAGAAGGCAACCACGAGATAAACCACAATCTTGAGAGTCAGCATGAGTTAGGTCTCCAAATGGCTAGCACAGTAGGCGCAAGATCTGCCCAAGCAGCAACAGCATTCCACGTTGGCGGAAACGGCCCCGGTGCAGGACTAAGCTTGCACTATCATATCGCCAAACGTTCGCCTCTCTCGTCTACCTCTCCGGCGTCTACCTCTCCGGCGTTTACCTCTCTGGAGAAGCCGCTGGGCTACCAGTGGTGTTGCAGCCATGCCCCCAACCTGTGCAGCCAGGTTTCTAGCCTGTAAAGCAGCCAGTCGAGACCCCGCAGCAGGGCCACCAAAGGCGAGTCGATATAGCTAACCTGGGTGACCTTTGCCTCTAAGGCGCTAGGGGCGGCAAGCTGATGGTTATCTGGCGCGACTGGAGCGTTTGGGCTGGGCTGAGCCAGGCTGGTAGGTGCAGTCTCGCCATCCAACACGGCGTAAATCGCACCCTCCTGGCTCCCCCGGAAGGCTAAATCTGTCGAGGCAGCATTCCCTAAAACCGAGTGAGGCCCTAAACCTGGGTGAGAGACGATGCCTGAAGGGCTGCTTTCTACCACCGCTACTGCCCCAGGGGTAGCTAGCACCATGGCCACAGCATCGACCACAGAAGTTTTCGCGGGCAGGGGTTCCCAGGCTACTGAACCGTAATGCTGGGCGGGCAGGTTGTCAGGGGCAATCTCTCTGGGGGAGATTCCTCTGGGGGAAATCTCTGTGCCAGAGAAATGCCTCCTTTTCTGGCTAGCGTTGCGTCTGCGGAGCGCGATCGCCTGGGTCTCTCGCTGCTGAGCCGCCTCCCCAAACAGGTTAGTGACTGCTGCCAAGGTGCTGGTCTGCATCCACCGCAGGCCATCTGAAAGCCACCGCAGGGGCAAAAGCAGGGCTGGCTTTGGCTGAGGTAGCGGCAGCCCCGGCTGCTGAAGGTGCTGAGTCAGCATGGCCTGACGATACCCACGGGCATATTCTGCCAGCATGAGGGCGATCGCCTGGCCCAGCCGGTGCTGTTGATCGTCGGTTAAACCAGCAAAAACACTATTGTCAGCCGCTATCAGCACCAGTCGGCGGGTAGCCAGGTCTGAGGCTATGCCCTGTACAGTCTCGCGCATCGGCAACAGGTGCCACTGGCCGGGGGTGAGCACCGCGCCCGCCTGCGACTGCCGGAGCCAGCCGCCATAGCTATTCACCAGGCGTAGCCCGCTGGGTCGCACCATTGACGAAGGCAGGGTCGGCGGCTGAATGACCGACAGCAGCGATCGAATGGGGATGTCTGCTGCCACCAGCTGGGGCGGATTGCTGTCGGCCAGCCTGGCCCAGGCCCGCTGCCACGGGCGCGACGCTCGCAGTCGCCGATATCCCAAGCGCACCCCCTGTGCAGCGGCATAGATTGGGTAGATGGCTACCTGCAAACCCCACACGACTGCTGTGCGCCCCTGGCGCAGCCATTGCCCCGCGCTGCGGGCCACTTGGCGATACCCCGCCATCAGGCGGGCCACGCTCTGGCTTTGAAATGAGCGCGACGAAGTCGCCATAACGCTGCCTACATTCTCTGCATAAACTGGGGAGGTTGCCTTAGATCATACCGGAGCTATGCCCCCCGCTCCCGCCCCCCCGCCGCAGATTTTAGCCATTCTTGATCGTCTCCGCAGTCCCAGTCAGCTAGATGTGCGGGGCACCCGGCACCGCCGCCC
>QBMN01000193.1 GCA_003241845.1 Shackletoniella antarctica
GCTCTGAGATCAGCTCGGTGGGCTGGGTGGGCTTGGCGCAGCTGGCGGTGGTGAAGGTGAGCAGCGCGATCGCAGCTAGAGCCACAATCCGCCGTCCGAGTGCTGTCACCCTGCGGATTCCCCCGTGTATCGTGCCCATGCCGGTATTCTCCCCGTCTTTGCACTATTAACGATAGGCCACTTTAGGGCGTTTACCGCGATCGCCCTCCAGGTTTTTGCGGGGGGTTTTTGCTAGCGTAGAATTGCTGAGCTACACTGGCTCGACAGGACTAGATAGAGGGCTGTCTGAGATGCGGGCAAAACAGATTGTAGTACTCACCCTATCGCTAATAATAGGCCTCTCGGCGGGGGCAGCTGCGGCCACCGCCTTCTACTGGAACCGGGCCACGGCGCTGCCCACCTGGTACAGCACCAGCGGGGCCGATACCGCCGTCGCCGACGTGAGCACGAGCGGCAATCTGCTGCGGGCCAAGCTGGCCAGCGGGCAGGGCGTGCGCTATGGCGACAACAACCGCGTCGAGATTTCGCTCACCGAGGCCGAACTGACTCAGCTACTGGCCGAGGGCATTGCCCAGACCCCCCAGGCGGCGGCGTTTTTGCCCGCTGCCGAGAGCTTGAACGCCACGATTCGCGGCGATCGCGTCGCCGGGGGCATCGTCGTCAACCCCGCCGATATTCCCACCCAGAACCTGCCGCCCCAGGCCCGCCAGGCCCTCGAAACCGCCTTTAGCACCATCCCGATGCTGGGCGATCGCCCCCTCTACATCGGCATTGAGGGCAGCCCTCGGGTCGACAATGGCCGTCTGGTGCTGGGCAATGACACCCGTGTGCAGATTGGCCGGGTAAATCTGTCGCTGGAGGATGTCTCGCGGCTCACCGGCATCAGCCCCGCCCAGCTGAATGAGCGCATTAACTTAGCCCTGCCCCAGGCGGGCCTCACCCTCGACGGGCTAGAGTTTATCAACGGCGAGGCGGTGCTGCGGGGCGTGACCCAATAGTGGCCTATCGATAGGCCGTGCCGTCTTTGTGAACAAACCTCCACTGGCCATCTACCAGCTGAGCCGCGATGTCGTCGTCGGGATAGGTGGCCTCATCGCCGGGAGTTCTGTCCCCCACTTCCAGATAGACGACCTCTGTGTCCGTTTCATTCACCAGGCGATGGGCGTTGCCTGAGCCAGCTTTGAAGCCAGCGCACATACCTGGCTGTAGCTGGGTGGGGCCTGCGTCTGTGTAGAGCGTTGGCTGGCCAGAAATGACATAGATAAATTCGTCTTGCTGACTGTGGGCATGGCGCAGGGCAGACACCGCCTGCGGCGGCAGGTGGGTCAGGTTGACACCAAAGTTTGAGAGGCCAAACAGGTCACCCAGGGGGCGCTTGATGCGGCCCCTCATTTGGGTGGCGAAGGGCTCGGGGTAGTTAGATGGCTTGATTCTGGGCGGGGCCTGGGCGGCGGCGATCGCGATCGGCGGCGGCGAATTGGTCATATTTGCCATAGACCGATTTCGAAACTAAGAGAACTCTTGAGAAAAGCGACCTGTTCTTTGGCGGGGGCAAACACCCCGCCAAAGAACAGGTTTCTAAACCTGGCTGCTGAGGCTAGGGTCTATTCGTAGAGCCAGCCTTTGGCAGCGGGTTCCCAGCCGACCAATTCGCCGTCGCTAAACCACAGGGCGATCTCGGTCTGGGCGGTCTCGGGCGCGTCGGAGCCGTGGATGATGTTGCGGCCTACGGTCACCCCCAGGTCGCCGCGAATGGTGCCGGGGTCAGCTTCTAGAGGCTTGGTCGCGCCGATGATTTTACGGGCCGAGGCGATCACGCCCTCGCCTTCCCACACCATCGCTACCACGGGGCCAGAGGTGATGAAGTCAACCAGGCCAGCGAAGAAGGGCCGCTCGCGGTGGACGTCGTAGTGCTTCTCGGCCAGCTCGCGGGAGACGGCCATGAACTTGAGGCCCACCAGGGTGAAGCCCTTGGTCTCAAACCGACCGATGATGTTGCTGACCAGGCCGCGCTGGACGCCGTCGGGCTTGATCATCAAAAAAGTGCGTTCCATAGATACCTGTTCCTAATGCTGGGTGAAAGAGTTGGTTGCGAAAGAGTCTGCGGTGAAAGACCTCCACCATGGTCAGAAACGGTGGCCACTTTGTAAAGGCTCGGGCCAAAGATTTATGGTTTGGGGGCGGGGTTTGCGGCCTACGATTTACGTTTCGGCCTCAGAGCAGCCCAGCCGCTGGGCCAGATCGGCGGCGGTGAGGGAGATGGCGATGCCCCCGGCAACGCGATCGCCGCGAATCGTGGCGTTCAAGCTCTCGGCAGCGGGCAAAAACGCAGCAGCCTGGGGATCTACCGCAGTCTGACTCCAGGAGCGAAAGGTGTAGAGCACGTCGCCAGCGGGGGTGGGTTCAAAGTTGCCCCAAAAGTCTTTGGCTCACTGGTCGAGAAACTGACGGGCCTCGCTGCCGGTGAACTGGGCGGCGATCGCCTGGCCCAGGTGTGCAGCACCTATGGGAAGATTTGACTTGCTGATCAACCTGCGGAATGTCCGGTCAAGCTCTCCAAGCGCGAGTTTCAGCTTTTAGAACATCTGCTGCGTCACCCTCACTAGGTGCTAACCCACCGTTACCAATGCGTCACAGAGTGGCTCAGTCTTTCTTCTCTAGGCGAAACAAAACCACCACTACGGCAATTACCGCCAGCTGCACGCCCAGGTTGGGCAAAGCACTACCCACGTCGCGCCCGGCCAGCAGCTGGGCCAAAAAGGTAAACGCCCCGATCGCCCCAGAGGCCCCCACGGCCCCGTAGATAAACTTTCGCAGCCCCCGGTAGGGGGCCTGGACCTCGGCCTTGAGGCGAGCATATTTCTCGGTACTCATACCCTGTGGGGGTCTGTCTTGGGGGGAAGGGTCAGAGGCCATAGAGAACAAGTAATGGGAGAGCAAGTAATGCGTGCTGTCGGCTTAGCCTCTCATGCTACAGGGTGTACCTAGCGACTGGGGCGCGAGGCGGGAGTAGCAAAGACCTGCTGAAGCTGGTCAACCCGCTGGGCGGCAGTCTCGGGCGGCGGCGAAATCCACAGCGACTCGTAAAAGAAGAACGACATGCCCGCGTAGGCGCGATCGCGCACCGCCGCCATCTGGTCAGCGATGAAATCCATCCGTACCGGGGCGGCCCGCAGCCCGCTGAGAACGCCGATGCTGACCGGAATTTTGCGCCGCGCCGCCTGGATAGAGGGCTTGTTCATCTCCCACATAAAGCGGTTTTGGTCGCTGCGGTAGACCTGCACCACCAGCTCATCGACAATGCCCCGGTTGACCCACGCGGGCCAGTCTTGCAGATAGTTGACGTAGGCAAAGGGGTAGGGGTTGGGCGAAATCGACACCACCGCGTTGGGGCGGCGGGCCTTAACTAGCTTGTAGACCTCGGCCAAAAAGTCAGAGATTTTGTTGGCTCGCCAGGCCACCCACTCGGCATCTTGGGGGTTATTGGGGGGCACTCGACCGCCGTGCTCAGCCCGGTAGAGGTTGATGGTGTAGGGGTCGTAGCCAAAGTCGACCGGTAGGCCCAGGTGGTCGTCAAACTGAAAGCCGTCTACCTCGTAGTTGCTGACCAGATCGTTGATCAGCTCCAGCTGAAACTTCTGCACCTGGGGATGAAAGGGGTTCATCCAGCGCCGGGGAATCACGTTGCCCTCCATCCAAATGCCGGGGTCAGCTATCGGGGCATCGTCGGGCAGAAACTCATCCACCTGGGCAACCCACTGGTCTGCCCGATGTTTTTCGCGGGCCAGGTCGCGGGTTTTGGCCTGATCTAGCGCCATCAGCGGGGCTGATGCCCCCGGCTTGCCGCTGCTGCGGGGAGCCAGAAGGGGCGACTCGACTCGCTTTTGGGTAAACCAGTCGGGGTGGCGGCGATACAGCTCGTAGTTAGCGGGGGCCATGAAGCCAAACTCAAACCAGGGCACCACCGCCATGCCGCGAGCGTGGCCAAAGGCGATCGCCTCCTGCACCATGTCGCGATCGCTCTCGCTGGCCGGCCCAGGGGCGCGCAGATCACCCATCAAATGCTGACTCACCCCCAGCTCGCGTTTGGCGGTGGCGCTGGGGTAGAGGGTGTGGCCGTAGTTCCACACCACGGGGTAGAGGGTGTTGAAGTTGAGGTCGGCCAGGCGGGTTACCGCCGCTTGCAGGGCCTCGGTGGAAAACAGCACCTGGCTGTCTACATTGGTGAGCCAGACGCCGCGAGTTTCGCGGGCGGGCGAGGCCACGGCAGGGGGTTGAGCCTGGGCCACCCAGGCCGGGTCAACCCATCGCCGCAGGCCAGGATTGGGCGCGGCGCGGCACAGCAGGGCAGCGGCTTCACCCCGAGTCAGGCGCTGGGTGGGGTTGAGGCGGTTGCCCTGGGGATAGTTGACCACCACGCCCAGGGCCAGGGCGGTGGCGACCCCCTCGCGGGCATACTCGGGCACCTGGCGGACATCTTCCAGGCTGGCGTTGACGAGGGTGTTGGCGGCGATCTGGTAGCTGCCGCCCAGCTTGGTGGCCAGTGCCATGATCGCCTCGGCCCGCACCAGGGGGCGATCGCGCTGAAAGTATTGGTCGGGGTAGTGGGCCGCCACCGTGGGGGCCATTTGCACCCCCAGCGCTCGCTCCAGCGGGTTGGCCCAGTTCTGCGCTGGCCCCGGCGGCGAAATCTGGTTGAGCAGGGCCACATAGTCGCCCCAGAGAATGGCCTCGTCGGGATAAAATCGCCCGCTGCGGTCTGGGGTTAGCATTCTCGCCTGGGCCAGGCCGGTAATACAATCTTTAGCCCAGTGGTTTTGAATGTCGGTGGGGATGATCGGCAGCGGTAAAGCTGGGGGAGATTCTGTCCGATCAGCCGGGAACTGCTTAGGGTTGGCAGCGGTGAAGCTGGGGGCGATCGCCCCATCCGACTTTGCCAGCAGAGGCAGTATCCCCGGCCCAGCCAGGGCCAGCACCAGCGCCACGCCAAAACAGACCAGTGTCCGCATCCACCCCTTACCCATCCATTCCCTCCCGTTCCACTTCATCCGCCTCATCCTCCACTCCGTTTAGCCTGATAGCCTTTGGCCACCAGCAGATCTACTAGCTTTTGGGCGTGGTCGCCCTGAATCTCAATGGCGTCGTCTTTAGCGGTGCCGCCGGTGCCGCACTGGGCCTTGAGCTGCTTGGCTAGGGCCGTGAGCTGGTCGGGGCTGTGCTGAAAGCCATTGACAATGGTGACGGTTTTGCCGCCGCGCCCCTTGCGGCTCACCTGCACTCGCACCGTTTGCTGGCTGGGGGGGCGATCGGGCACCGCCCGCGCCATCGGGTCGGCGGGGCCAAACTCGCGGTAGGCATGGCGTTCTCCTGCTCCAGATTTAGCCCCAGATTTAGCCCCAGATTTAGCCCCAGATTTAGCCCCAGATTTAGATTTACCCTTAGCCATAGGCTTTCACATAGACTGCATGATTTATACCACTTGAGAGGACAGGATTTGGAATGCGAGATTTTGGTTCACCCCCGGCACCCAACACCCTTGTTCCCCGTCCTCGCTACACTACAGGTAAAGATATTTCCCTGCCCTATGCAACTTCACCTCAAGGTCTGGCGGCAGACCAGCGCCAGTGCCCCTGGACAGTTTCAGCGCTACACCGTGGCCGATGCCCACCCCGATATGTCGTTTCTCGAGCTGCTCGATGTGCTCAACGAGCAGCTCATCCACGGGGGGGGCGAGCCGGTGGAGTTTGACCACGACTGCCGCGAGGGCATCTGCGGCTCCTGCGGGGTCATGATCAACGGTAAGGCCCACGGCGGGCGGCCTGAGACGGCGACGTGCCAGCTCTATATGCGTCACTTTAGCGACGGCGACGAAATCACCATCGAACCCTGGCGGGCCAAGGGGTTCCCGGTGGTCAAAGACCTAGTGGTAGACCGCACAGCGCTCGATCGCATTGTTATGGCCGGGGGCTATATTTCGGTGAAAACCGGGTCGGCCCCCGAGGCCAATGCCATTCCTATCCCCAAGGCCAACGCCGATGCCGCCTTTGACTACGCCGCCTGCATCGGCTGCGGGGCCTGCATAGCCGCCTGCCCCAACGCTTCGGCGTCACTCTTTACGGCAGCAAAAGTAGCGCACCTGGCGCTGCTGCCCCAGGGCCACCCCGAGCGCCACCAGCGGGTGCTGGCGATGGGCGACCAAATGGCGGCAGAGGGCTTTGGCGACTGCTCAAACCACGGCGAGTGCCAGGCGGTGTGCCCCAAGGGAATCTCTATCGATGCGATCGCAGCCATGCGCCGGGAGTATGTGCGAGCTACTCTCGGTGGCTAAGACACCCGTGCTATCGCCAGTAGCGTAATGACTTGGAGCCGTGGGGGCTGCGATCATAGCCCTACTGCGCTTGCCAAATACGCACGGTGCCATCCCACCCGGCGCTGACCAGAGTTTTCCCGTCGGGGGCAAAGTCTACCCCCCACACCCAGCCCTCGTGGCCCGCCAGCACCGCTACCAAGCGGCCCTGCTCCATATCCCACAGGCGCAGGGTGCTGTCGTTGCTGGCGGTGGCCAGCAGGTTGCCGTCGGGGCTAAAGGCCAGGGCGTTGACGGGGGCCGAGTGGGCCTTAAAACAGGTGGTTTCGCGGCCGCTGTTGAGCTTCCAAAAGCGCACGGTGCAGTCGGCACTGGCGCTGGCCAGCAGCCAGTTGTTGGGGCTGGCCGCCACCGCCAGCACTTCGCCCCGGTGGCCGCTGAGCAGATGGTTGGTGCCCTTACCCTTAAGGCGATATAGACGAATGGTTTGGTCTTGGCTGCCGCTGATCAGGGTGCTGCCGTCGGGGCTGACGGCGATGGAGCGCACCCAGTGAGTATGGCCATTAAATTGATGCACGGGGGATTGATCGCTGAGCCGCCACGCGCAAATTTTGTGGTCTTGGCCACCGCTAAAGAGATATTTGCCGCTGGGGCTGAAGGCCACCGCCCGCACCCAGCTGGTATGGCCCTCCATCTGGCCCAGGGGTCGACCGGTGGCCAGCTCCCACAGCTGAATGACGTTGTCGTTGGTGACGCTGGCAAAACAGGTGCGATCGGGGCTGACGGCCACGGCCCGCACCCAGGCCTGGTGGCTGTCGATGGTCTGTATGGTGTGGCCGGTGGCCAGGTTCCACACCCGCACGGTCTTGTCGCCGCTGCCGCTGATAATAAAGTTGCCGTCGGCGCTGACGACAACTGATCGCACCCAGCTGCTGTGGCCCGTCAGCACCTGAGTACAGGCCCACTTGGGCGTGCGGGAGGTAGCGGTATCGCTAGAATCCGCAGCGGGTTCAGCGGCGGCAGGGCGATTTAGGGCGGTGGCCATATCCACCAGCTCAAAGGCAGACGCGTCGTCAGCCGAGTCGCCCTGGGGCAGAGATTCGGGAGGCATGGTCAAGGTACACATCGACATGGCTGCCATCGGTCGTCGGCAATGGTGCAAACAGGCTCAGACTGCTGCCAGTCTGCAACCCCCGCTGAAACACCTACTGCCGACTACACCCTGCCAGCATCCTATTCCGAAAATTAAGCTTTAGGCGATGCTGCCGCGTTTGCGGGCCTCTTTGTAGGAGGTGCCGACGTTTTTTAGCCCGGCGCGGATCATTTCCTGCTCGAGTAGGGCAAAAAAGCGGGTGCGATCGCCCCCTTTGACCACCGCCTGGTTGTGGGCCTCGGCCAGGGTTACCGGGTAGCCGTAGCCCTTCTGCACCTGGGTCAGCACCATGCTCAACGCCATTTCGCAGAGGGGGGCGCTCTCCATCACCCAATGGGGCACCTCGACCCGCGCCACCTCGGGGCCGACGTTGAGATAGCAAAAATACACCCGGTGGTCGCCGTAGAGGTCAAGAATGCTGGCGGTGCTGCGCCAAAAGGGGCTGCGCTCCCCCGGTGCCAGCTCCGTGGCCCAAAAAGTGGCGTCCCGCAGAGGCAAAAAGCGACCGCAGGGGGCGCGATCGGCCCGGCTTCTCTCGTCGCCGCCGCTATCTCGATCGCTACCGCAGTGGGTCTGGCAGTCGGGCGCAGGAAAGGGGCAGGCGGCATACCTGAGAAAGTTCATTGCCTCGCCGCTGCGGCTGGCGCTGAGGTAGCCCACCAGGGGAATGCCCTGCCGCCGCAGCCGCTCCCACGAGTCGAGGATGGGAGGCAGAATGCGATCGCGCGCCTCCCCCGGCAATGCCTCAAGAAACCAGTAGATCAGCGACCCATCCACCAGGGCCAGCACCGGCACTGGCCCGCTGCCAGAATTACGGCCAGAATTTTCTGACGCTAGAGATTCCTGAACGGCCTCGCCCAGTTCGGCCAGCACCACCGCCTCGGCGACGGTGCGGCGGTGGCCCATCCACTCCTCGGTGCTGATGCCCCACTGCCGCGACAGGTAGAGGTCTTCGGCCCGATACACCACCTCGGGCAGGCTATCGAGCAGCGGAAACCGACTCTGGCCGTAGTGGAGCACCACCCGGCCCGTATTGATCAAATAGCAGTAGGCAATCTCGTGGTGGCTGGGGGAAATT
>QBMN01000194.1 GCA_003241845.1 Shackletoniella antarctica
GGGGGACAGGGCGGGGGGTTTCTAAACATTTTTCTCAACCTGGAGGATGAGTTTGGTGTTGGGTATGGTTTCACGGTAGCTTGAGAAAGCTGTTCCCAGGTCTACCGCTAGGGCCATACAATCTGTCACGGTGCTGGCACGGTAGAAAATAGTGGATCCGTAAGCCCTGGCCTAAGACCATTCCACAGTGTGACATATTCGAACTGTTGCAGACATAACATATTGTTTTCCTGACGCCCATGACCACTACCCCTGCTTCTAAGCCCGTCACCACCGCCCCCCCGGCAGACTCGCGCGATCGCGTCAGCGCCATGCTCAAGCAGCTGCAAGACAGCATTTGCCAACAGCTAGAGACCCTCGACGGCGGTGCCCAGTTTCAGCAAGACGCCTGGGATCGGCCCGAGGGCGGCGGCGGGCGATCGCGCGTGATCAAGCAGGGCAAAATCTTCGAGCAGGGCGGCGTCAACTTTTCGGAGGTGTGGGGCGATCGCCTGCCGCCGTCGATTTTGGTGCAGCGGCCCGAGGCGGCGGGCCACCGCTTCTACGCCACCGGCACCTCCATGGTGCTGCACCCCTGCAACCCCCACGTGCCCACGGTGCACCTCAACTATCGCTACTTTGAGGCTGGCCCGGTGTGGTGGTTTGGCGGCGGCATTGACCTCACTCCCTACTACCCGGTTGACGCCGATGTGGTGCACTTTCACCAGACGCTAAAGGAGACGTGCGATCGCCACAACCCTCAGTACTACTCTGTATTTAAGCCCTGGTGCGACGAGTATTTTTACCTCAAGCACCGGGGCGAAACCCGAGGCGTGGGCGGCATTTTCTTTGACTACCAAGATGGCCAGGGGCTGCTCTACCGTGGCCCCGACGAGGGCAAAGCCGCCGACCAAACCAGCCAGGGCATTGGCGAACTGCCCCCGCGCAGCTGGGACGATCTGTTCAATTTTGCCCGCGACTGCGGCAATGCCTTCTTGCCCGCCTACATGCCCATCGTCGAGCGCCGCCACCATACCGAGTACGGCGAACACCAGCGGCAGTTTCAGCTCTACCGCCGGGGTCGCTATGTAGAGTTCAACCTGGTCTACGACCGGGGCACCATCTTTGGCCTGCAAACCAATGGCCGCACCGAGTCGATTTTGATGTCGCTGCCGCCCCTGGTGCGCTGGGAGTACGGCTACAGCCCTGAACCCGGCGGCCCCGAATCGCGGCTGTACGACGTGTTTCTCAAGCCTCAGGACTGGGTTAACTGGTCGGCTTAGATCTGAGTCAACGCTGCAAATACCCTGCTATACAAGGGTTTTAAGTCTCACCCAGGGTTGTTCTTTAAGGGCGATCCTGGGTTTTTCAGCGTTAACTTTCTTAAAAAACCCCGAAATCCACATAAATTAAAGCTTCTAGCGATCCACTTTTCGAGGGTTGCCCTTAGAATAGGGCAGTGAAATTCTGGATTGACAGGGGTTTCAGCCGTTCTAGCTACCGGGGCTAATGTCTATGCCCTGGGTTTACGGTCAGACAGCGACTGCGCCCCCCATGTTCTTTGCCCATAGGAGACAGTTATGAATAAAGCCGAACTCGTCGATACGGTAGCTGAGAAGGCCTCCTCTGCTAGCGACAAGCCCGTGACCAAAAAAGAGGTGGATCTGGTCATCTCTGCCACCATCGACGCCATTGTTGAAGCCGTAGCCGCCGGGGAAAAAGTTACCCTAGTAGGGTTTGGCTCCTTTGAGCGGCGCGAGCGCAAAGAGCGCGAGGGTCGCAACCCCAAAACCGGCGCCACCATGGTGATTCCGGCCACTAAGGTGCCTGCGTTTTCCGCTGGCAAGCTGTTCAAAGAAAAGGTGGCCAAGTAACCACTCTTTGATGCCCACCTTTTGATGCCCACAACGCCTCACACACCTTTCATTCGACCGATTCACGGGGGAAATCTTGCCTGGGCGGCTGCGATCGCCGGCTGTTCCCCCGACTCCCTGCTAGATTTTTCGGCCAGCATTAACCCCCTGGGGCCGCCTGCGTCTGTAGTGCAGGCCATGGCCCAGGCTCTGGGGCAGCTCAGCCATTACCCCGACCCGCAGTACACCGACCTGCGCCGCGCCCTGGCCGCTTACCACCAGGTGCCCGCTAACTGGGTGCTGCCGGGTAATGGGGCCGCAGAATTGCTCACCTGGGCGGCCCGCGACATGGCTGAGAGCCATGGCCCCCCAGGCTGTCATTTGCTCACCCCGGCCTTTAGCGACTACGGTCGGGCCTTGGCCGCGGTTGGGGTGCCGGTCTTGCCGTGGCCCCTGCCGATGGATCGGCTCTTGGAGGGTGGCACCCCAGATCTGCCCGACCCCTGGCCTGAGCCGCAAGCCTCCTGCCTGCTGATCAACAACCCCCACAACCCCACAGGCCAGCTGTTCTCGGCAGAACGGCTCCGGCCCCTGCTAGAGCGCTTTGCCACCGTCGTGGTGGATGAGGCCTTTATGGATTTTTTGCCGCCGCACCAGCAGCAGTCGCTGATTGCTGAGGTCGTCCACCGGCCCAATTTAGTGGTGCTGCGATCGCTCACCAAGTTCTACACCCTGCCGGGGCTGCGCATTGGCTATGCCATCGGCCACCCCGACCGCCTGGCCCGCTGGCAGCGCTGGCGCGACCCCTGGCCGGTCAATGCCCTGGCCGCTGAGGCGGCGATCGCCGCCGTTGCCGATACTGCCTTTCAATCGCTGACCTGGCAGTGGCTACCCCCCGCCCGCCAGGCGCTGTTTCAGGGCCTGCAAAATCTGCCGGGGCTGCGGCCCCTGGCTGGGGCCGCCAACTACCTGCTGGTCAAAACCGGCACCCCGGCCCCGGTGCTGCAAGAGCGGCTGCTGCGATCGCACCAGGTGCTGCTCCGCGACTGTCTCAGCTTTGCCGAGCTGGGGGAACACTATTTTCGCGTGGCGGTGCGCAGCCCAGCCGAAAATGAGCGTTTGCTGACAGCCCTAGGGCAGACTCTGAGGGTATGATGCCAACAAGATTCACGCCTTGCCCTTGGGGCTTAGAGTATTCCCATGGAAATAACCATCCATTTATCATGGCTTTCTGCCCTCACCCCTGCCCCTCTCCCTGGGGGAGAGGGGCTCTGAGTCTGGCTCCCTTTCTCCCCTAGGGAGAAGGGGTTGGGGGATGAGGGTCTAGCTTGGATGCTTAATTAGTTGGCATACTCTTAGCCCTGCGGCGCAACACCTCTAGGCCCGATGAATCCCCGGTAAATCCCCGATAAATATAAATCCCCGATGAATCCCCGCCGATGACCACTGTCGCCCCGCCTCTGCTGCACCTCAATTCGCCGCCTGAGCTAAAGGTGGTCGAGATGACCAAGCGGTTTGGTAGCCTGGTGGCCCTAGATAGCGTCACGCTTACCCTCAAACCCGGTACCTTTCACGGTCTGCTGGGCGAAAACGGGGCGGGCAAGAGCACCCTGGTGAAATGCATCATGGGGTTTTACACCCCCACCGCCGGGCAAATTTTAGTCGATGAGCAGGTCTACCCGATCAAAAGCCCTAAGGATGCCCACGGCTGCGGCATTGGCATGGTGTATCAGCACTTTACGTCGGTGCCCGCCATGACCGTCGCCGAAAACCTGGTGCTCAGCCGCTACAGCCGCGACCAGGTGATCAACTGGAAGCGCGAATACGCGGGCCTGCGCAGCTTCATGGAGCGATCGCCCTTTCAAGTCGATCTCGATGTGCCCGTAGGGCAGCTGGCGGCGGGGCAAAAGCAAAAGCTCGAAATTCTCAAGCAGCTCTACCTGCAAAGCCGTATTCTTATTCTCGACGAGCCCACCTCGGTGCTCACCCCCGACGAAGCCGACGAGGTGCTGGGGCTGCTGCGCCAGGAGGTGCAGGCCGGGCACCTGAGCGTGCTGCTAATTACCCACAAGTTTCGCGAGGTGCTGGCCTTTACCGACGAGGTGACGGTGCTGCGCAAGGGCCAGCTGGCGGGCCACGGGGTGGTCGCCGATCTCACCGTGGCCGACATGGCCCGGATGATGCTGGGGACCGATCGGGTCACCAAGGAGGTCGATAAAACCCCCTGGGCAGAGGCCCGTCCGGTACTCACCGTCAGCGGCCTGGGGGCCACCAAAGACAATGGCCTACCCGCCTTTGGCCCCCTCGATTTAACCGTCCACAGCGGCGAGATTGTTGGCATCGCCGGGGTGTCGGGCAACGGCCAGCGGGAGCTGGTGGAGGTGCTGGCGGGGCAGCGCCCGGCAGCTACGGGCCAGGTGCAGGTCAACGGCACACCCTACCGGGCCACCCGCCGCGAAATGGTGCGCCACGGCGTCTACGCCCTGCCCGAAGAACCCCTGCGCAACGCCTGCGTGCCGGGCATGACCGTGGCCGAAAACATGGCCCTGCGCACCTTTGATCGCCCGCCCCAGGCCCGTGGTCGCCTGTGGCTCATGCTCAAGGCGATCCGCCAGGCAGCCCTGGGCCTGATCCAAGACTTTGGGGTCAAAACGCCGTCGCCCGAGACCCCAATTCAAAACCTGTCGGGGGGCAATGTGCAGCGCACGGTGCTGGCCCGCGAGCTATCGTCCCCTGAGGTCAGCCTGCTGATCGCCGCCAACCCCTGCTTTGGCCTAGATTTTTCTGCCGTAGACCAGATCCACAACGCCATTGTGGAGGCCCGCAACCGGGGGGTAGCGGTGCTGCTGGTGAGCGAAGACCTCGACGAGCTGCTGGCCCTGGGCGATCGCATTCTCGTCATCAGCGATGGCCAGTTTGTCTACGCCGGCCCGGTGGCCGAGGCCAATATCGCCGACATTGGCCACAAGATGGCTGGGCACTAGCCCCGGCAGGGGTTTTCCCCCCTCGCCGGTTAGCTAGCCAGCGGGTAAACTACAGATTCAGCTTTTTGAACGCCTGATTGGGCCTGATTGCGCTCAAACCGAGATACCAAACCGAGATACCAAGCCGACATACCGTACCAACACACGCGAGCCAAGACCATGGGTGAACCGTTAGCGCATCGAATTTCGGGCATTGCCGATGCCAATTGTCTGGCCCTAGTGCGAGAGTATTGCCACCTCGCCGCCCGCCCCAGCCTCAACGATGCCGAGGGCCAGCGGTTAGAAGCGCTCCTCGCCCAGGCCGAAACCGATGGCCGCCTCGACTTTTGGATTAACGAAGCCGACCACTTTATCGACCACGCCATTGGGCTGGGCAGCGCCACCCAGGTCTACGCCTCGGTCAACGAAGATCTCAAGTCTCGCCTGCGGGAGCTGCTCGACCTCACCCAGGCCAACCCCAGCGATGAAGCCCTAGAGCTGCTGCAAGAGCTGGACGAAAGCCTGACCGAAGGCACTCGTCAGGTGCAACAGCAGTTGACCAAACGCGGCTACGACCCCGGCCCCGTAGACGGCGTTGCGGGGCCAAAAACCCAGCGCGCCCTGCGGCTGTTTCAAAAATCCCAAGAGACTGGCCATTAGGTGACTTCTGAAACATAGTTTCCCAATGGTGGGCAGTGCCCACCCAGCCCTGTCAAGGTGGGGCGGATTTTAGGGGAGTGTTCCCTCGGATTGGCCGCTGAGCCAAGGACTAGAAGTCCAAGGCTCAAAGCCGAAATCCTCTGAAGAGGATTAGGAGCCAAGTTGCCCAGTCTGCTTTAGCAGACTTTTGCTGTGAGCCAGGGAGTTCACTCCCTGGTAGTTGTGGCCGGAGTCCCTTAGCCTATAGGCGTTTCAGGAATAGTTTGGCTGATCCAGAGTTTGACGGCAACAGGCCCAACCCGCTGGTGGGGTTTTGGCAGCTGGTTTCAATCACGGCAGTAGCCGAGGATGGCACGGTAGATGCCGAAATCTATGGCCCCAGCCCGGTAGGCTACATCACCTACACCCACGGCGGCCACATGATGGTGATGTTTTCAAAGGGCGATCGCCCGTCGCTCAGCGGCAGCCCCACCACCCCCTTTGCCCTCGGGGCCATCCCCGACGCCGAGCTGGCCCAGGCCTTTGCTGGCTTTAGCGCCTACGCGGGCACCTACACCATCGACGGCAACACCGTCCAGCACCACCTCACCACCGCCTCTCTGCCCAATCGGGTTGGCATTACCCTGGTGCGCCGCTTTAGCATCAGCGGCGATGCTCTATCAGAGCCACCGGGTGAACGCCTCACCCTAAGCACGCCAGCAACCAAAACCAGTGGCGGTACCCAGCGCTTTGAACTGGTGTGGGAACGCCGGTAGATGCCCCATAAACCTTGAGAGGGGGTTGGCGGCTTGTTTGCCGCCAACCCCCTCTGGTAAATCTGCTTGTAGATCTGCTGGGCTATAGAGCCTAGCCAATCCGCAGTAGCTCCACATCAAACAGCAGCGTCGCATTGGGCGGAATCACCCCGCCTGCTCCCCGGCTGCCGTAGCCCAGCTCAGCCGGAATCACCAGCTTGCGCTGGCCGCCCACTCGCATAGTGGCGACCCCTTCATCCCAGCCCTTGATTACCTGGCCCACGCCAATTTGAAAGGTAAAGGGCCGACCGCGATCGCGGGAGCTGTCAAACTTGGTGCCGTCTTCGAGGGTGCCGGTGTAGTGTACCGTAACTCGCTGGCCAGCCTGGGGCATGGCCCCGGTGCCTTCGGTCAAGTCAACGTATTGCAGGCCAGAGTCGGTCGTAGTCAGCGTTTCTTCGGTCATGGCGTCGGTAGCTTCGACAGTAACATCATCTAAATCGGCAGCCGCTTGGGCGATCTGGGCCACTGGCTCAGCCAGGGTAGCGGCTTCTTCAACGACCTCAGCGCTGCTGTTCAAGTTAGAGGCCATCGCCTCTGGCTGGGGGCTGGTAAACTGGGCCACCACCAGCACCACTAAGCAGGCGGCCAGCACGCCCACACTGATCCAAATTTCTCGCACGGCTTACCTCCCAATAGGGCATTAATCTTTCCCGATCATATAGCAATCCCCCCTCCTATCCCCTCACCCCTCTTTCCTTCCCTCACTGACCCATACCAAATTTGGGTTGTCTATTCCTGATTTAACTGGGCGCATGCGATGCGCCCCTACGGTTTGTCTATTCCTGATTCAACTGGGCGCATGCGATGCGACCCTACGGTTTGGCGTTTTGGGAATCGGGGGTATGTGATTCGGATTTGGGATCACCGCTTCACCCATCCACCTGCTCACCCAAACCGATAGCCAAACCCCCGCAGCGTGGTCACATACTGCGGGTTTGCTGGGTCAGGCTCAATTTTTTCTCGCAGCCAGCGAATGTGGACATCAACGGTTTTGCGATCGCCCACAAAGTCAGCCCCCCAAATGGTCTGAATTAGCTCCTCCCTAGACCACACCCGATTTGGGCTTTGCATAAACAGCTCTAAAATACGAAATTCTTTGGGCGAGAGGGCCACCTCTTGCCCCGCCACCACCACCCGAAACTCGGCGGTGTAGAGAACGATGTCTTTGTAGGCCACAATCGCCGTATCGGTCTGGGCTGCCGCCCACTGGTAGCGCCGCAGCAGGGCTCGGCAGCGGGCAATTAGCTCGCGCATGCCGAAGGGCTTGGGCAGATAGTCATCGGCCCCTACCTCTAGCCCCACCACCCGATCTGTTTCGGCCCCCTTGGCGCTCAAGATTAAAATCGGCATATCTAAGTGGTTGTGGCGCATCAGCCGACATAGGTCTAGGCCGTTGACCCCCGGCAGCATCAGGTCAACAATCGCCAAATCAATGGCCAACCCGGCCATACTGTCGCCCGCCGCCGGAAACATCAGCTCTACAGCGCGCTGACCCGACTCAGCCGTCACCACCTGGTAGCCTTCGTCAGTCAAGGCCATGGCTACGGTTTCACGAATTAGGTCTTCGTCATCGATGATCAAAATGCGCGCTGGGGCGCTAGATGACAGCCCAAGATTTACTTTTTGCACAGCGAGAGCAAGACACCACAACGCATCAGCAGACTAGCCGAAGCAGACACTCGCCATGAGACAGGCCCAGCCTAGGATCTGGGCTAATCACCGAGCGCTACTACTAACTTGCAATGATCTCTGGTCTACCTTAAGAAAAGACCGTCTTGCGGTTAAGCTTGCGTAAATATAATTATCCTGGCAGCAAGTTGCCAGCTAGGCGACAGCCACCCCCTAGTGACAACCTGCACCCCGCTGCCCGGTCAGAACCGGTTTTCTCAAACTCTGCACAAACCCTATTCAGCAACCGTGGGAACCGGAATCTACAAGCATCCTCGTGGGAGCATGTCACCCTTTCTGAGAGAAAAATCAAATCCCCAAAACACTTACCTCCATTGAGACCAGTTTATGGGCTTTTAATATTCTCTGGAAAAGGAAGACATGCTCCCCATCCTCGTTGCGATCGCTTGGTGGTCTTGCAGCCCGGTAAAGGTTCACTCCCCCCCCGGCAGACAACCTTGCTTAAGCGGCCTGAGATAGGGGCGTAGGAACCGGAGGAGCCGGTAGTCCTTTGCGTCTGAGCGCAATGACCTCGGCTAAGTAAGGCCAGGGGGATAGGTTCCGGCGGCGACAGGTTTCAATCACGCTGAGCAGAGCCGCATAGGCTTCACT
>QBMN01000195.1 GCA_003241845.1 Shackletoniella antarctica
CTCAATGCCCCGGCCCCGGCCTCTAGCTGAGCTGGTTTGAGGCGATTGGTTTCGCTAGCCTCTGGGGAAGCCATGCAGTCCCAGGAAACCAGATGTCACCAATATCTGTCCGGTGTTAGAGAAATCTGCCCGGTGCTAGAGGAATAAGAACGCTATAATACCCTACAGTCAAGCAAATTCAGTCAAACAAATTTTAATTTTGCTACGAGCAAGCTTTTCTGAGGTCAACTTATGAGTAGTCCTGTGCTGCACGCGTTCTTTGTCGGTCGCGCCCTCGCCGATGCGGTAAACCAGCGCGCCGAACAATTACTCACCGATGGCTTGAGCCTGGTGGGTAAATTTGATGCCGAGCAGCGGGAATACTTTCGTCAGTTCACTGATGAAGTTTTGGTGCGGGCACAGCAGGCCGAGGCTGAAGCCGGAGAAGTCTATCCTGGATCTACCGCTCCCGCAACTGCGACCGACCTCCAGGCCACCATCGATACCCTGCGGGCTGAAATCGCCCAGGTGCGCGTGGCGCTTCAACAGTATCGAGCTACTTCTCAGGTCTAGACCTAAAACCAAGCCAATGCTGAAGACGAGCTAATGCCCTTGGCAATTTCTCCTGTGCTCAGGGCGATCTCGGCCCTGACTGAATCCGCTGATGTTTGTACCGACCTTTTAGGAGCCTGAGTGTCTGCCGTTTCCGACCCTTCCACGCCGCCCAAGTCACCTTCTCCCGTCACCGATGGAGAGGGTGATTTAGGCAATGGTTTAGGTACGAATGGGCATCTGGAGGGCTTCGTTGCGGCCCCGGCAAGTTTGCCCAGCGAGTCAATGCTGCCCCTGGTTCACCCCACAGAGGCAACAGCCAGCAGCAGTGCTGACCCGACGGAGAAAGTACCTCCCTTTAGCCAAGAGTCCTACCGCTGGAATCGGGGCAGCTACTCTCGCCAGCGCCGGTTCATCGACATTTGGAGTTTTGTTCTCCAGCTGCTGCGCGCCCGCTGGCTCTACGGCAAAGCCTGGAGCTATGGTGGCACCATTACCCCTGAGGCCCAGACCGCTCGTCGCCGTCGCCTAGCGGTCTGGATTCGTGAGACTCTGCTCGACCTAGGCCCCACCTTCATTAAAGTCGGGCAGTTGTTTTCGACCCGGGCCGATATTTTCCCCGTTGAGTTTGTGGAAGAGTTGTCCAAGCTGCAAGACCGAGTACCAGCCTTTAGCTATGAGCAGGCCCGCGACATCGTTGAGGCTGACCTGGGCAAGCCCATTCACACCCTTTATCGCACCTTTGACCCGATTCCTCTGGCGGCGGCGAGTCTAGGGCAGGTGCATCGGGCTCAGCTCTACAACGGCGATGAGGTGGTGGTTAAGGTGCAGCGGCCAGGGCTGCGATCGCTGTTCACCATCGACCTGTCCATTCTCAAAGGTATCGCCCATTACTTTCAAAGCCATCCCAGCTGGGGCAAAGATCGCGACTGGCTGGGCATCTATGACGAGTGCTGCCGCATTCTCTGGGAAGAAATTGACTATCTCAACGAAGGCCGCAATGCCGACACCTTCCGCCGCAACTTTCGCAACGAAGACTGGGTCAACGTTCCCCGAGTATTTTGGCGGCTGACCTCCGCTCGGGTGGTCACTCTCGAGTACATGCCCGGCATTAAAATCAGCCACTACGACGCCCTAGAGGCGGCTGGCCTAGACCGTAAGCGGCTGGCGCGGCTGGGTGCCCAGGCCTACCTGCACCAGCTGCTTAACAACGGCTTTTTCCATGCTGACCCCCACCCCGGCAATATTGCCGTCAGCCTCGACGGGGCGCTGATTTTCTACGATTTTGGCATGATGGGCCAGGTGCAGCCCCTAACCCGCCAGCGGCTGATGAATACCTTTGTGGGGGTGGCCCAGCGCAACGCCGAGCAGGTGATGGACTCGCTAGTGGAACTAGGTGCCCTAGCCCAGGTGGAGGATATGAGTCCAGTGAGGCGCTCTATCCAGTATATTTTGGATAACTTTATGGACAAGCCCTTCGAGGAGCAGTCCATTAGTTCCATTAGCGACGATCTGTATGCTGTTGCCTACGACCAGCCCTTTCGCTTTCCGGCGACCTTTACCTTTGTCATGCGGGCGTTTTCTACCCTAGAAGGGGTGGGCAAAGGTCTTGACCCCGAGTTTAACTTTATGGAAGCGGCTAGGCCGTTTGCTGCACAGCTTATGAGTAATGGTAACCCGACCGATGGGGCTAACAGCCTACTGGGCGAGCTTGGCCGTCAGGCGGCCCAGGTAAGCACCTCTGCGTTGGGCCTGCCTCGGCGCATTGAAGACACCCTCGACAAACTGGAGCGGGGCGACATTCGCGTACGGGTGCGTTCGGTCGAAACCGACCGGGCCCTGCGACGCATCAGCGGCGTCACGATGGCCAACAACTATGCCATTTTGGTAGGCGCTTTCACGCTTTCCGCCACGGTGCTGCTGCTGTCTGAGTTTGTCTGGCTGGCCCTGATACCTGGGGTACTGGCGGTGGGCGCGGGTATCGCGTTTATGCGATCGGTGCTCAAGGTCAACCGGGCCGATCGCCTGCCCTAGTGGTTTAGCCCGAGTTTGCTATGGTAGACCGTTTTTTTTCTGGGCTAACTGATCCTGGCTTGCTGCGCACCAGCAACCAAGATGACTACTACATCGACCTTGAGGGCCGATTTTTTATCGTGGCCGACGGCATGGGGGGTCATGCTGGTGGGCAAGAGGCTAGTTGTCTGACCACTGCCACTATTAAAGACTTTTTGCACCAGCATTGGCACAGCCAGACCCCGACGGCCCTGCTGCTAGAGCAGGCGCTTAAACAGGCTAATAACGGCATTCTCGACGACCAGAAACGGCACCCAGAACGCGCCGACATGGGCACCACGGTGGTAGTTGTGGTTTTCCGCAACGGTGAGCCCTGGTGTGCCCACGTCGGCGACTCCCGCCTCTATCGCCTACGGGGCCACCACCTGGAGCAGCTCACCGAAGACCACACCTGGATTGCCAAGGCCATTCGCGGTGGTGAAGTGACGGCGGCGCAGTCGCGCAGTCACCCCTGGCGCCATGTGCTCTCCCAATGCCTGGGGCGTCATGACTTGAACGAAGTTGGCATTCAGCCCATTGAGGTGCAGAGCGGCGATCGCCTGCTGCTGTGCAGTGACGGACTAACCGAAGAGCTTTCAGACCACCTGATCGCCTCCCACCTAAAGTCAATTCGCGCCTGTGAAGCCGCTGCCACAGCCCTGGTCAACTCTGCCAAGCAGCGGGGCGGGCGAGACAATATTACCGTCGTGGTGATCAATGTGGCGCCTGCCGCTGACAGCCCTGATCCTGAATAGCATTGGCTAGGTGACTCAACCCCCAGTGATCGAGGACGGTCGTTGAGGGCTAAAAGATTGTCATAGGTAATTTCTGTTCAGGCAGTTTCCTTTGCGCTCAGCCCTGCTTACTGAGAACAAGGCTGGCTGCCTGCCCACTAGCTGCCTGGCATAGGACAAGAATATGCACTGGCAGGGCAAACGCCGTCTATCGCTCCAGGGTTTCCTCTCTCTGCATTGGGATGATCGGATGCGGAGGTGATATGGCCCACCCGTGCTTGGGCTTGGCCTGCTTACGCTGGGGCTTTAGAAAGGGGATCTCGAGATTTCGATCTGGGCAAAGAATCTACCAGGAAGTTTGCCCTGAGCATTATTACTCAGCGACCGTTGCTAAGAATTGTGAATCTCCGATCGGTAGATGACGACTTGGGAATGAATTGTTATATTCGCTCTTAGGGCTAACGAGTGGATCTTTGTCAAATGATTGTTATAATTTGTAAACCATTGTGTACAGACTTAGGTCAGCGCTGTGGTTACAACCTCTTCTGGTAGAAGAGCCAGCGCATTGGGATGAGATTTCCCTAGGGAGATCTAGCCGGATGCGTCGGATTCAGAGTCCTAGGTTTTTCAGGCTTAGGCACTCGCTACTACCGGAGTGTTGTTCTCTCTCTCAGGAGTAAATCCATGAACGAACCCATGCAACTTTCCCTGGAGCAACAGTTTAACTTGCGATCGTTTGAGACTCAGGTTGACAAAATGAGTCGAGAGCAGGCGCAGCAGTTCCTAGTCAAAATGTATGAGCAAATGATGATGCGAGAGACGATGTACAAGCATTTTCTCAAGCACGAGTGGGGCATTGGCCCAAATCCTCAGCTCTAGCGGCTGACTGGTCTAGAACGGCATGAAGTCGGCGACCTCCCTCTCTTGCAGGATTTGTTTTGAATCAGGCTGGGGATGTCGGGGCGTCACCTTCGATGCTAAATCAGATTATGTAAAGACTTTTTTGACAGCAGCACGACTCAGCTAACCCTTGAGGCAATTTTCCCATAGGGCAGAAAATCCTTGAGTTTTAAGACTCAGAGCCTAGGAATGTAATTAGATTCCTCAGCCAAGCAGAATTTTTAGATCATCATCACCGGGCAACCAAAGGCCGCACAACGGTTGCCCAGGGCAGAGTGAATCGCCCATAGAGCCTCACTGGTGGCAGGCTCAGGTTTCCAGGCTTCTTTAGGGCACTATCGCTGCACTACGCCCTAGAAAGCGCCAGAGTAGATTAGTTTTAGGGCTGATGCTTACCCCAGGTGGGTTGAAACAACCCGGTCTGACGTTATGGTAATTAGTGAGGGCTGTTCTTATTGAGGTAAGCGCCGAGCGCGCTGCCGCTGGAGTGGTCATGGCTAATCTTGTACGTTTCGTTGCACCTAGGCGGGGGATTTATGTTTCAGCGCGCGCTCATTTGTACCGACTTTACCGATGGCATGTATCGTCTTGCCAAGTTTGTGCCGAGCCTAGTCGCTGGAGGGTTTAAGTCTCTGGTATTTTTTCACAGCGTGTCTGTTGAGAGCGGCCGCGAAATTCCGCGAGAAGACCCGGAGCTGCTGGAGGGGCCTCGGCAGCGCCTGCAAGAGCTGCTGCGGGAAGTGCCCGATGATGTTGATGTCACCGTTGAGGTGCAGATGGGCCGGGCCAGCGAGAGCATCTTGCGGCTGGCTAAACAGCACCAGTCAGACATAGTCTTTCTGGGCACGCCTACTCGCACCATGCTGGAGGAAAAGCTGTTTGGCAGCACTACCGCTCGCCTGGTGGAAAAAACTGGCACACCCATGATGATTTTGCGCCCCCAGCTGATGTCTACCTACACCACCGCTGAGCTAGAGCTGCGCTGTGCCCACCTATTTCGCTATCTGCTAGTGCCCTACGACGGTACCCAGGGCGGCAAAAACCTGATTGAAAAAATTCATCACCAGGTTAAAAATAACTCCAGCTCAGTGCTAGAGCGGGTGCGGCTGCTGTGGGTGATTGACGATAACGTGCGCCGCGAGCTGCTGGGTGATAACCCGATCCAACAGGCTGAGCAGGAGCTAGACGAGCTTCAGGCAGATTTGGCGGCCCTCGGTTTGGTGGTTAACACCACCCTGGTCGAGGGCAACCCCCTAGAAGAAATTATGAAAACTGCTGAAACACATGACATAGGTGCGATCGCAACCTGCTCCCGAGACATCGGCGGCATTCTCAAGTGGTCGGCCCCCAGCCTCACCCGCGAAATTTTACGGGCCAGCTGGCACCCGGTGCTGTTCTTTCCCAATTAGGTGCCGTGGTTTAAACAGGGCAAATATCACAGCACCTCTGGCTCAACTGCGCCTACGCCCCTAAAGGTTTTCCTTCATCGAACCGGGGTATCGAACCGGGTTGATGTAGTGCGAGCCTTAGGAGACTTCTAGAAAACACTCTCCCTAGGCGATCGCTTAGGGACAATTCTGGCAACGAAAATACCCAAGGATTTTGCTGCCTCCTAAGGACGCAGGCTCTGCGCCCCTACCTGGGGGTATCTTCTTTCCTGGAGACCTCCTAACGACTGCACAAACTCTTTGAAATCCTGGTTCAGCATCGTACTGCCGCAGATATTGCTATCGAAGGCTCTCTAACGCCGCCAGCCTATCTGCATGAGCTTATCCGAGGGGCGCAGCCTGTAATGAGGGTTCCACAGCGCTGGCCAACTGCCGCAGCATGGCGGCAGTGGTGTCAAAATCGACGCAGGCATCGGTGATGCTCTGGCCGTAGGTGAGCTGCCGCAGGTCATGGGGTATCGACTGATTGCCCGCCTTAATGTGGCTCTCAATCATCACGCCGAGAATATTGCGAGAGCCGCCGCGTACCTGAGCAGCGATATCTTCGAGCACGGCGAGCTGGCGGTTGTGGTCTTTGTTGGCGTTGGCGTGGCTGCAATCGACCATCATCCGGTAGTTGAGCTTGAGCTTGGTCATCTCTGCGGCCGCCTGGGCCACGTGGTTGTCGCTAAAGTTGGGGCCGCCCTTGCCGCCGCGCAGCACCAGGTGGCCGTCGGGGTTGCCGGTGGTGGTGACAATGCTGGCCAGACCGCTGTGGTTGATGCCCAAAAAGTGGTGGGGCTGGCTGGCGGCCACCATGGCATTCATGGCGGCTTGCAGGCTGCCGTCGGTGCTGTTCTTAAAGCCGATGGGCATCGAGAGGCCTGAGGCCATTTCGCGGTGGGTTTGGCTCTCAGTGGTGCGGGCGCCGATCGCCGTCCAGGCAATCAGGTCAGCAATGTACTGGGGGGTTACCGGGTCGAGCAGCTCGGTGGCGGCGGGCAGACCCAGCTGGGCCAGGTCGAGCAGCAGCTTGCGGGCCAGGCGCAGGCCGGTGTTGATGTCGTAGCTGCCGTCCAGATGGGGGTCGTTGATCAGGCCCTTCCAGCCCACGTTGGTGCGGGGTTTCTCAAAGTAGACCCGCATGACGATCTCAAGCTGACCCGATAGCTCGTGGCGCAGGTTGACCAGCTTTTGGCCATACTCGTAGGCGGCGTCGATGTCGTGCACCGAGCAGGGGCCAACAATCACCAGCAGGCGGCGGTCTTCGTTGTAGAGAATATGGCGAATGCGATCGCGCGCTTCGGCCACCAACGTCGCCGCCTCGGGCGACATGGGAAACTCGTGGTGCAGCAGCGCCGGGCTAACTAGGGGACGAGTCTCGACAACGTGTAAATCGTGGGTCTGGTGCATTGACAGGGGCCTATAACGTCGGCTCTACAGGGAGCCATGCTTACAAAATGCTAGCGTACCTTACTGCCCCCAGGGGTTAGAGGGAGGGGCTAAGTTCTTAACCAACCGTGACCTGGGCCGTGACCTAGGCCGCAGCTTCAGCGGGCTGGCCCAGAGCGGGCAGCATCTCAATCTCGGCGTTGTTGTAGAGCACCATGGTGGTCGAGGGGTTTTCTTCAAAGCCAATGCGGGCGTAAAAGCCCTGCTGGTGAGTGGTCATGAGATACACCCGCTCGACCCGGCTCATGTGGGGGTGGGCGACCAGGGTTTCGACCAGTTTGCGGCCTAGGCCACTGCCCTGGTAGTCGGGCGAGATCACGACATCCCAAATGGTGGCGCGAAACACGCCGTCAGAGGTGGCGCGGGCAAAGCCGATTAGATTGGGGCCATCCCAGGCGGTGACTGTGGGGTAGCTGTGGGCAACGGCGATCGCCATGTCCTTCCGCGTGCGATCTTTCGCCCAAAATGCTGCCGCCTGAAATAAGCTCACCAGCTGATCTAAGTCAGCCTCAGAAAACTGGTCGGCATACCGAAACTGTATAGCGCTGCAATCCATGGGCAACTTGCTTCCTATCCCAAAGGATGTAAGGATCTAGAGCACTTATTTGAATAACGCTCTTTAGACAGAATAAACAGATTTTTTAGATACGGGCTATACCAAAACCCGCATTCCATTGATATTGCCAAGAAGCTCTGACAACTGTATGCAGAGCTACGGTGTTAGGTTCAAGGTTCACGCTGCAAGGCATAACGCGGAACCCCGAACCCTGTACCGTAAACCCAACCCATGACTCATGCCACAGTTTTCTGCTGGCGAAATTTCCACACCGCGCTCGACACCAGATTGGTCACTGTGTGGGCCACAATCGGCACCAGCAAGTTGCCCGTCAGCACTGCCCCCGTAGCCAGCACTAGGCCAATGGCGGTGGCCCACACCACGTAGGTCCACTGCTGCAAACTGCTCAGGTGCAGCACCCCAAAGCTCGCCGCCGACACTGCAATGCCCAGCCCATTCATGCCAATGGCGGGCAGCATGACGCCGCGAAACAGCAGCTCTTCGCTTAGCCCTGGCAGCAGCCCCAGCCAAATCAGGTCGGGCCACTGCAACGGCTGCAGCACCATGGCCAGATAGACGTCGGCGCTTTGGCGATAGGCGGGCCACAGGCGATACACCAAGCCGCTAGCCAGGGTGATGGCCAGCCCTAGCCCCGAGCCAATCAGCCCATCCACCCAAGACAGGCGCACCGGCATTAGCTCCGCCGGGTCAAAATATAGCCAGGCCTTAGAAATCAGCATCAGCACCACCGCCGTCACCCCCATGGCCGCCAGCACCTGCATTCGAGTCAGCGGCTCAAGTTGTGGGTTGGGGCTGGGGGGCGTCTGGGTCACGGTTGTTTTAGGC
>QBMN01000196.1 GCA_003241845.1 Shackletoniella antarctica
GGAAGTAGGGGGTGAGAAGTAAGGGGTGGGGAGTCCTGTAGGGTGCATTCGCGCAGCAATGCACCGTTGCACCCGTTACCCCCTAGTCGCCAGTTCCTCCAGAGCAGCGGCCTCGAGGCGACTGACTGTCTCTGGCGGCAGGCCCAGCAGGCCCAGCAGCTTTTGGTAGACCACCGCCTCGCCTTGGTTGATTTGGTTTGAGCTGATCACTTCGTAGCTGAGCATCAGGGCTTCTTCGCGCTGGGCTGGGGTAGTGAGCTGAGGCACCAGGTCTTCTAGGGGAATTTCGGTGGCCAGCAGGTTTTTAAGGTCGCCACGCAGCTCGGCCTGCTCTTCGGGGGCGTGGGCAAACTTACGGCTGAGGCGGTCTAAGATCACCTCCTGCTGCACGTCGGCAAAGTTGTCGTCGGCCCAAGCCATGGTGGCGGCAATGCGCAGCAGCAGCATTTGCTCGGGAGTCAGCCCTGTTTCTTTGCCCAGGTAAACTTCGATCACCTTGGGGTCGGTCTGCACCTGGTCCATGGTGCCCTCAAACAGCACGCTGCCCTGGTGCAGTACGGTGACCTGGCGGGCAATCTGGCGGACAAACTCCATGTCGTGCTCGATCACCACAATGGAGTGGCTCTCCGCCAGCGACATCAGCAACTTGCCAGTCTGCTCGGTCTCTTCGTCAGTGAGGCCCGCCACCGGTTCATCGACCAGCAGCAGATCGGGCGACTGGGCCACCAGCATGCCGATCTCAAGCCACTGCTTTTCGCCGTGGGAGAGCAGTGCGGCGGGGATATCGGCCTTGTGATCGAGGCCGATGGTTTCGAGCAGACCGCCCACGGTGCGCTTTTCGGCGGTGGGCGCTTTTTTGAACAGGGTCGAGAGGACGTTTTTCTCGCGGTTGCAGGAGAGGTCGAGGTTTTCGCGGGGGGTGAGGTTGAGGTAGACGCGGGGGGTCTGAAACTTGCGGCCAATGCCCAGGCGCGAGATCTCGTGCTCTTTGTATTTGCGCAGGTCTTGACCTTTGAAGTAGGCCGCGCCTTCGGTGGGCTTGGTCTTGCCGCTGATCACGTCTAAGAAGGTGGTTTTGCCCGCGCCATTGGGGCCGATGATCACCCGCAGCTCGCCCTCATCCATGCTGAAGTTGAGGTTGTTGATGGCTTTAAAGCCATCAAAGCTGACGGTGACGTCTTTAATCTCTAAAACTTTGGTGCTCACGGGGGTCAGGTCTCCTGCGGGTGCCGGGTAGGGAGAAATTGGGCTAGGGGATGGTGCATTGCTGCGCTAATGCACCCTACGGTGGGTCGGTAGTGGATCGGTAGGGTGGGCATTGCCCACCGTTATAACAGCGCAATGGCAGAGGATTTTGTGGAATAGATAGGTGTGGGTGCCCAGTTAAGTGGTGGGCATTGCCCACCCTACTTTTCAACCAATTCAGGGGCTTCGATCACCGTTGCGGCCTCGGGGTCATCGGCTAGGTAGGGCAGATCGGTAGCAGATAGGCCGAGGGCATTGCTAACGGTGGAACCAAAGGCGCGGCGACCCCAGCCGATGATGCCGTCGGGTAGTGCCGTCACCACAATCAAGAACAATGCCCCCTGGAAAAACAGCCACACGGCGGGAAAGCGCTCGCTGAGCAGACTGCGGGCCATATTCACCAGCACCGCGCCCAGCACCGCGCCCACCAGGGTGGCGCGCCCGCCCACGGCGACCCAGATCACCATCTCAATCGAGAAGGCGATATCCATCACCTGGGGGGAGATGATGCCCGACTGCACGGTGTAGAGGGCACCGGCAATACCGGCGATCGCCCCCGACACTGCAAACACCAGCACCTTAAAGGCCGTCGGGTCGTAGCCCGAAAAGCGCACTCGGTTTTCGTCGTCGCGAATGGCCACCAGCATGCGGCCAAAGCGGCCGCTGGTGAGCCAGCGACAGAGGGCATACATCGCCACCAGGGCGATCACCGTGCTGATGTAAAAGAACATCCGCATGCCGTCGCTGCCCACCTGCTGTCCCATAAACACCGAGGTGGAGGTTTTTAAACCGTTGGTGCCGTTGATCAGCTTTTGCTGCCCGTTAAACAGATTAAAAAACACCACCAGGGCGGCCTGGGTCAAAATCGAGAAATAGACCCCGCGAATGCGGTTGCGAAACACTAGGTAACCTAGCAGCCCCGCCACGATCGCCGGGATGGTGAAAATTGCCAGCAGCGTAAACGGCAGGGAGCTAAAGGGCTGCCAAAACAGCGGCAGCTCACTAACCCCGTAGAGGCTAAAGAAATCTGGCAACTGGCCCTCACCCAGAGTGTTTAGCTCCAGATACATGGCAAAGGCATAGCCCCCCAGGGCGAAAAATATCCCGTGGCCCAGGCTCAGCAGCCCGGTAAAGCCCCAGATTAAATCGATCCCCAGGGCAACGATGGCCAGGGCCAAAAAGCGCCCCAGCAGATTTAGCCGAAAGCCCGACAGCAGCATCGGCATAATCACAATCAGGATCAGGGCGATCGCAATCACCGCGATCACCTCGATCATGAACTTGCGCTTTTGGCTGGCCTTGGCGGCGCGGCGCGGTTGAACAGCAACATCTGTAGTCATAGCCCTATAGCTCCACCGAACGCCCTTTCGGCGGGAACAGCCCAGCGGGCCGCACCTGCAAAAAGGCAATGATCAACGCGAAAACCAGCACCTTAGCCATGCTTGTGGTGGCAAAGAAGGTGAAAAAGCCAATGATGGGCTGAAAGAAATCTGTCGTTGGAAACAGCAGCGCTATGGTGTTGGAACCCAGCAGATAGGTGGTAATGCCGATCAACATGGCCGCCACAATACTGCCCACCAGCTTGCCCACCCCGCCGACCACCACCACCATGAACGCATCCACAATGTAGTTGCTGCCCAGGTTGGGGCCGACCGACCCCAGCAGCGTCACCGCAAACCCAGCGATACCCGCCAGCCCAGAGCCGAGGGCAAAGGTAATTGCATCTACCTGCCCGGTGGGAATGCCCAAACAGGCACTCATGCCCCGGTTTTGGGTCACCGAACGAATCCGCAGGCCCCAGGCCGTGCCGTTGAGAAACCAGTAGACCGCCACCAGGCAAATAATGGTGAGGGCAATAATAAACAATCGCGCCGAGGGAAATTGCATGGTGTTGCCCAGGGTAATGCCGCCCCGCAGCCAGCTCGGCGGCGTCACATCCACGTTGCGGGCACCAAACCAGGGGCGAGCAAACGACGCGCTGCCAGAGCTTTGGGCCAAAAACCAGGTCAGCGCTGCGATCGCACCACTCAGGCCCAAAAACACCGAGTTCGCCCAGCTAGATATCCGATCCCAGTCGGTGTAGCGGGTCAGCACCCAGCGACCGACAAAAAACAGCGCCGCAAACACAACCAGGCCAATCAACATCGGCCAGCTGACGCTGCGAATGAACTGAATCAAGATCAGGCTCACTCCCCAAGTGGCCAGCAGTGTCTCTAGGGGGCGACCATACAGGTAGCGAATTACGGTGCGCTCTAGCAACAGGCCGATCGCGGCAGACACAAAAAATGCCAGGGGCAACGCCGCAAAAATATAAACCTCGGGAGCAATTCCTCCCATACTTTTGGCCGCATTCTGCACCAAAAACGTAGTGTAGGCCCCAAACATCATCAGTTCGCCGTGGGCCAGATTAATGACCCCCATCAAACCAAACACAATCGCCAAACCCAAGGCCACAATTAACAGCACCGCACCAATGCTAATGCCATTGAAAAGGCCACTAATTAAGCCTTCTAACACAACTCTTACCGCTTTCAGAACAATCCACAATCGCAGGGCATCGCCATCTCTGCCCACAGAAACCAGCTAAAGCTCAGTAGAAATACTAAGGGCAGCCCAGCCCTAGAAAAGTCCACCTCTAACAAAATTAGATTGAGTCAAGGCCCTGCCCCATCACGGCATTCAAAGTCCGTTTGCCTGAGCTTGCCTACCACTTATCCTCGGCCCAATAGTGGCTATTAAATGATCCCAAAAGACCCAAAAATCAGGTCTTAAAAGCTTAAGGTGAGACCCTGCTGATTAACTAAAGCCCGTCCAGAAAAATCGAAAGATAACTAAGTTTCCTCAGCCTGCTTGAAGTTTAGGAGATTTCCAGGAAAGCAGATACCAGCTTTAATGCTGCGACTATAACCGCTGTAGGGTGGGCACTGCCCACCATTGGGGAAACTATTTTCCAGAAGTCGCCTTAAACCTCATCCAAGTCCAGAACTATAGTTTTGCCGATTGAAAAACTACAGACCCCGAGCTGGACTAGGTATATCCAAACCTATTTGGGACTGATCTATTGAGGGCGTATACAGAGAGCGAGGACACAGATACCTGCACCCCCGCCTCATTTCTATGACCGCATCACAGTATCCGTCGCCTAGATATCGAACTTCTCACCCTTGGCTGGGTCAGACCAGTCGCAGCCAAGGCCAATGGTGTCGGGCACAAACTGGTTCCAGGGCTGTGGCTCAACGACGCCATCGGTTTCCCAGATAATGTCAAACAGGCCATCGTCGCGCACCTCGCCCAGGCGCACCGTCTTAGACAAGTGGTGGTTAGTGTTCATGGTCACAGGGCCTTCGGGCGCCGCAAAGGTCTGACCGTAGGCTGCCGTCCGCACCTCAGGGATATCGAAGGTGCCAGCGGCTTCTACCGCCTGCTTCCACAGATACACCATGATGTAGGCCGCTTCCATGGGGTCGTTGGTGACGCGATCATCGCCAAACTCAGCCTTAAAGTCGGCTACCCACTTCTCGTTCTCAGGGGTTTCCACGGTTTGGAAGTAGTTCCAAGAGGCCAGGTGCCCGACTAGAAACTCGGGGCCAATCTGGCGCACTTCTTCTTCAGCCACGCTCACCGACATCACAGGATATTGGTCAGGCCCCATGCCCGCGCCCTGGAGCTGCTTGAAGAAGGCCACGTTGCTGTCACCGTTGAGGCTGTTGAAGATCACGCCACCGTTGGGCAGGGCGGCGCGAATCTTGGTGATGATCGGGGTAACTTCGGTGTTGCCCAGGGGCAGGTAGTCTTCGCCCACAGTGGTGCCGCCCTTGGCCGCCAGTTGCTCTTTGATAATGGTGTTGGCGGTACGAGGAAAGACGTAGTCAGAACCAACCAGGAAGAACTCGGTGCCTTTATTTTCGAGCAGCCAGTCTACCGCCGGTTCGATCTGCTGGTTAGGGGCGGCCCCGGTATAGAAAATATTCTGAGAGCACTCTTGCCCTTCGTACTGGAGCGGGTACCACAGCATGTGGTTCTTCGACTCAAACACGGGCAGCATGGCCTTGCGGCTAGCGGAGGTCCAGCCGCCAAACACCACCGCCACCTCGTCTTGGTCGATCAGCTTCTCGGCCTTTTCGGCAAAGGTGGGCCAGTCAGACGCGCCATCTTCAACGATGGCCTCGATCTGTCTGCCCAGCACACCGCCAGCGGCATTGATCTCTTGAATCGCCAGTTGCTCGGCATCTACCACAGTGGTTTCGCTAATGGCCATAGTGCCGCTGAGGGAGTGCAGAATGCCCACCTTGACGGCCTCTCCATCACCAGCCGCCGTATCGGTGCCACCATCGGCAGCCCCAGTGTCAGCGGTCTCAGTGGGGGACGCACCGCAGGCCTTCAACAGCATCGAGGTGCCTAGGGTCGCCGACCCGTACACCAAAAACTTCCGCCGATTAAATCGAGTTACCATTCAACCTCGCTCCTGACTCATTAGTGGAAAGTGGAATTAGTGAAAGAGTTGCCAGATCCGAAAATTTACGCAGACCGTCAAAATGGATATTAGAGTTAGTGTCTGGCAGCAAGTGTAGTGTGTGTTACAAAAAAGTCCAACTTTTTTGTAACATTCCTTAGATTTCAGCGGCCTTGCCATCGTCCTGGGGATAGATTTCAGCTCTCCCAGCGCAGCTTAGGGCGATGACAAGAGGCGATGGAGAGACCAGCGGCTAAGCCGTGAAGCAGCCGTGGCTAGGGGTTTTCAGGTCTTGCTAGTGGGAGACATTAGAGCAAGCTTGCGCCCCTAGGCCACGGGGGCAGGCTCTAGGGTGGCGTGATAGTGAATAAAGTCGATTATGGTGGCTAGGCCCGCCTGGGTCTTGAGGTTGGTGAAGCCAAAGGGGCGATCGCCCCGCATTTTCCTAGCATCTCTCTCCATCACCTCCAGGCTGGCCCCCACCATGGGTGCCAGGTCAACTTTATTGATCACCAAGAAGTCTGACTTGGTGATCCCCGGCCCGCCCTTACGGGGAATTTTGTCTCCGGCGGCCACGTCAATCACGTAGATGGTCAAATCGACCAGTTCGGGGCTGAAGGTGCTGGCCAGGTTGTCGCCGCCGCTCTCGACAAAGACTAGATCCAGCGGATCAAACCGCGCTTCAAGATCTTCGATCGCCACCAGGTTCATCGAGGCATCTTCACGAATGGCGGTATGGGGGCAGCCGCCGGTTTCGACCCCAACGATGCGATCGGGGCTGAGGGCCTGGCTGCGCACCAAAAACTGGGCGTCTTCTTGAGTGTAGATGTCGTTAGTGACCACAGCGATGGAGTAGCGATCGCGCAATGCCTTGCACAGGCTATCCACCAGGGCCGTCTTGCCCGACCCCACCGGGCCAGCCACACCAACGCGAAAGGGAGTTGTCATTTGGGTTTAATCCCACATCAGGATGCTCGATATCTTACACCCCAGCAAAAGACCCCAGGGATTTTCAAAATCCCTGGGGTCTGGGTCACCTCACGAAAGAGAAACCATTAGCTGTACTTTTCGTTGGAGGTGGTCTCTAGGTCAAACAGCACGTGCAGAGTCTGCATGGCCCGCTTGCGGGCCTCGATGTCGCGCTGGGCGCGCAGCTGCACCATCGGGTCGTGGAGAATTTTGTTGACGATGCCGCGGGTGAGGGCTTCGATCACCTCCTGGTGCTTTTCGGCGAACTCGCTGCCCAGGCGAGAGAGGGCTTTCTCTAACTCTTGCTCGCGAATGGTTTCGACCTTACTGCGCAGGCTGCTGATGGTGCTGACGGTGTCGAGCGATCGCCACCAGTCCATAAAGCTTTCCACCTCCTGATCGAGCAGCACCTGGGCTTCCATCGCCATGCGGCGGCGGCTGGCCTGGTTTTGGGCCACCACGGCCTTGAGGTCGTCCACATTAAAGGCGTGGACGTTGTTTAGCTCATTGGCGTTGGTGTGGACGTTGAGGGGTACGGCAATGTCAAACAGCATCAGGGTGCGGTTGGCTGCCACCAGTGGCCCCAGATTTTCCCGGTGCAGCAGCGGCTCGGTGGCGGAGGTGCAGGTAAACACCACGTCAGAGCACTCCACCGTCTCCAGCAGGTTATCGAGGGTGCCGGTGCGAATGTCGGCCTCGGGGAACTGCTTGGCCAACTCGTTGGCCCGGCCGATAGTGCGGTTGAGAATGGTGATGGTGCAAGATTCTTTAGAAACCAGGTGCTGCACCAGCAGCCGGGCCATCTTGCCCGCGCCCAAAATGCTTACGTGGCAGCCGTTCAGGTGGGGCACTTTCATGCGGGCTAGCTCTACGGCGGCGGAGCTAATCGAGACCGCCCCGGTGCCGATGCTGGTTTCGCTGCGGACGCGCTTACCGGCGGTAAGCGACTGCTTTAGAAGCCTATCCAGCACCCGGCCCATGCTCTTGTGCTGCTGGGCCAGCTGGTGGGCATGCTTAACCTGGGCGAGAATTTGACCTTCGCCCAGCACCAGGCTGTCGAGGCCCGCCGCCACCCGCATCAGGTGGGTGACCGCATCCTGGTGCAGCAAAATAAACAGGTGCTGGCGCAGCTCTTGGAGGGGCAGACCGCTGTGCTCGGAGAGAAACTGGGTAACTTCGCGAATGCCCTGCTCGGTGGCCTCGGTGACGATATGGATTTCGAGGCGGTTGCAGGTGCTGAGAATCGAAACTTCGTCGATGTGGGGGCAGTGGGTGAGGTGGGCGATCGCATCACCTGTCTGAGCCGTTGGGATGCTGAGTTTTTCGCGAATTTGCACCGGGGCGGTCTTGTGGCTCAGGCCAATTACGGCGATATTCATTCTTCCTCCACACGTTTGTATTGTCACCTAATTTATGGTGTCGGCAGATACCTAGCTGGGGCACCGGGCTACTGGGATCAGCCAGGGTTACACCGTACACAATTGCCAATATGTTCGAACTTAGAGGCAAATAGACGCCGACTCAAGGAAACTCAACAAAAGTCCATCAAAAACCGTGAACATAACCCTCAGCCAAGTCCATAGGCAGGGTTCTGCCTTGGGGAAAAACCACAGATTTTAAGCTGAACCTGGTGTAGCCAAAAAAAGAGATGCGAGGATCCCGCATCTCTAGACTAACGAATTACACCTGCTCTCTGGGACGTTTCTCGCGCCCGCGAGTGTTTTATTCCCCAGATCCATGCTGTCTAAGGCAGTCTCTTTACCCCCCTTCTCAAGGGGGGCTGGGGGGATCGG
>QBMN01000197.1 GCA_003241845.1 Shackletoniella antarctica
GTTTTAGGCTAAGGGGGGGTGGGCTAAGTCTCTTGGGGTAAGTAGGGTCTCTTGGGGTAAGTAGGGTGGGCACTGCCCACCATTGGGAAACTATTTTCCAGAAGTTGCCCTAAGTCTCTGGGCTAAGGGCATTGCTATCTTAGCGAGTTTGGCTGCTACCCCAACGGCGGATTGTGCAAACGGGCAGGGCGAGTAATACCAAATCCGAATCACATAACCCCGATTCCCAAAACGGCAAACCGTAAGGGCGCATCGCATGCGCCCGGTTGAATCGGGGATGAACAAGCAGGATTTGGTATAGGTTGTCTTTGGGTTCGTCCAGCCCCTTCACTGGGTCTCAGGGGTTGATTGCTGCTCCTCAGCGGGTGGAGTTTTGTGAAAGGGCCAGGTGAAGTAGAAGGTCGTGCCTGCGCCCACGGTGGAGGTGAGCCACACCCGACCCCCTTCGGCTTCAACAATTTTTTTCACTACCGCCAGGCCAATACCGGTGCTCTCAAAGTCGTCTCTGGCCTTGAGAGTTTGAAAGATGGTGAAAATTTTGTCGTGGTACTGGGGGGCAATGCCGGGGCCATCGTCGGCGATCGCAAACTCCAGCCAAGCGCCCTTGGCTCTCCAGGTGACATTGACCGTGCCCTGACCCTGGTCACTGTGGTGGTGCTTAATGGCGTTGTTGATCAGGTTAGCGAAGACCTGGCCCAGGGAGGTTTTGTGGCTGTACAGCGTCGGCAGATCAGAGGGAATATTGACATTAAACCCGTCCGCTGGGGCCAGCGAATCGACCACATTCTCTAGCAGCAGGTTGAGGTCAACGGCCACAATGCTGCGCTGGCGACGGCCCACCCGCGAATATTCCAGCAGGCCGTTGATCAACCCTTCCATGCGCTGCACTCGGCTGCGCATCAGCTCAAGCTGATGGCGGTTTTCGGCGGGTATTTGACCCTCCAGGTCTTCGCTGATCCAGTCGGCCAGGTTAGCGATCGCCCGCAGGGGAGCCTTGAGATCGTGGGAGGCCACGTAGGCAAACTGGTCTAGCTCGGCATTGCGGCGCTCGAGCAGGGCGGTGGTGTGGGCCAGCATCAGGTTAGTGCTGGCCAGTTCGTCGGCCCGGTGCAGCAGCTCTTGCTGCACGGCCTTGCGATCTTCTATATCTTCGATGATGGCAATCAGACCCGTGATCCCATCGGCGGCGTTGCTCTCCACCGACACCGTGACTAAAGCCCAAACGGGCGACCCGTCGCTGCGCAGGTAGCGCTTCTCAACCTGGCAGGAGGTTTGCTCTCCGCTGACGAGCAGCCGAAAATAGCGATCGGTCTGGGCTTTATCGGCCTCATAGGTAATCGATTGGAAGTGCTGATTGATCAAATCTTCGGGCTGATACCCCAGGGTGTCGCAGAGCCTCTGATTGACCTGTATCCAGTGCCCCTGCAAATTAAGGCGGGCCATGCCCACCGCCGCCTGCTCAAACACCCCCCGAAACCGCGTCTCGCTGGCCCGCAGAGATAGCTCTGCCCGCTTGGCGGCGGTAATATCTTGCATCACTCCCACCAGGCGCTGGCTGCATCCGTCTTGGGTTTCAACCACCCGACCGTAGGCGCTCACCCAGTGCCAGCTGTCGTCGGGCCAGCACACCCGATACTGCCCGGTAAATTCAGACTGATCGGCGATCGCCCGCTCGATCAACACCGCTATCTCTGGCAGGTCGTCGGGGTGTACCCGCGTCGCCCAGGTTTCAGCGGTGTGGGCGACGGTGTCTGGGTCAAAGCCCATGATCCGCTCGGTTTGGGGCGACCAAATTTGACTGCCGGTATCTAGCTGCCAGTCCCAAGAGCCCATTTGAGCCGCGCTGAGGGCCAGGTTGAGCCGTTCGGCGGTGTCTTGAAGGTTGTCTTTGGCGGCCTGTAGGACATTGCGATCGCGGCGCTCCCGGGCCAGCAGTGCTTCAATCTGCTGGTTCGCCATTTCCAGCTGCACTGTGCGGCGCTGCACCCGGTCTTCTAGGGTGCGGTTGAGCTGGCGCACCTCGGTTTCGGCAGCTCTTAGATCGGCCTCGGCCTGCTTGCGATCGCCGATTTCCTCCTGGAGCGCTCGGTTTAGATCCATCAGCTGAGTGGCATTGGGCAAGGCCAGCGCCAGCGGCAAACGGGGCACTAGCTCTAGGGCCGTAAATAGTGACACCAGCGCAGTTATCGCCTTGACGCCCCCCGACACCCAGTAGGTCGGAAACCACAGCGTCCACACCGAGAGCAGGTGGGTGGCCCCGCAGGCCATAATAAACGTAGCAAATAGCCAAAACAGGGGCTTAAAGGGCACATCCGGTCGCCGCTGCACAAAGTACACCAGCGCCCCGGCAATCATCCAGTAGGAGAGCGCAATCAGCGCGTCTGACAGCAGATGCAGCCACACCAGCCCAGGCTGCCATAGGTAGCAGTGCCCGTGGGGAATATACGGCCCCAGCAGCAGAGTCTGCCAGTCCTCAACCATGGCCCTATCCTTTACGAAAAGATTTGTTACGCGATTTCTGGGCGATTTCCTGAGATATCCTAATCGAAGGCCTATATATCCGGCATACTCCGCCCCTTAGTAGAACAGGAGTAGAGCAGGCTCAGCAGAGCAAGGTCTATCCTGAGAGAGAGACCCGACCTAGCTCGGGTATGCCTAAAGATACGTGTTAACCTCCTACGGTTGTCCCATAATCGAGGCACTTGGGCAGAGGCTGCACTTAATCCAGACTCGGAATCCATAGTTTTCCCTGGGCAAAACTCCATTCCTCGACCTAGATGAGGGTTGTTTGTTCAGCGCCTTCTCAAGGCCTTCCTTTTTAACGCCTCGATAATGAGGTCTACCTATGACAGATATTCGCATTGTACTAATCGAAGACCACGACCTCACTCGCCTGGGCCTCAAGGCTGCCCTACAGCGGGTGCCGGGCATGACCGTAGTAGGCGAAGCTGCCAACGGCAGCCGAGGCCTGAGCCTGCTAGAGACCGAGCACCCCGATGTCGCTATTGTTGACATTGGCCTGCCCGACATTGACGGCATTGAGCTAGTAGAGCGCTTGCGCCAGATCCAGAGCGGCAAAGAGGGTGACCCTACCCGCGTGCTAATGCTGACCATGCACGACAGCGAGGCCGCAGTCATGGCCGCCTTTGCCGCCGGGGCCGACTCCTACTGCATGAAGCAAACCGAGCTAGACGAGCTGATTGTGGCGGTACGCGAAACCTACGAGGGCAACTCTTGGATTGACCCCGCCGTGGCTAGCGTGGTGCTGCGCCAGGTGCGCAAGACCCCGGCTGGGGCGATGGCGGCCAGCAGCCGTACCGTTGCTATCGAGGCAGTAGAGCCTGAATTTGAGCAAATTTTAGAGTCATACCCCCTCACCGAGCGCGAGCTAGAGATTCTAGAGCTGATTGTGGGCGGGTGTAGCAACGCTGAGATTGCCGAGCGCTCGTACATCACTGTGGGCACCGTCAAAACCCACGTGCGCAGTATCCTCAACAAGCTCGGCGTTGACGATCGCACCAAGGCCGCCGTGCGCGCCCTGCGATCGGGCTTAGTCACCTAAGCCATCCATAAAATTGTTTCGCGACCGTCTGTAAACCTGGTTTGCGGCTTGTGGACGGTTGCTCAACAGGTGACAACGTGCCAAGAGTTTGCTAAATCACGGATAGAGCATAGAAACCATGCTGGGAATAGCGCTGTTTATAGCGGTTCCCGGACGGGCAAGGTACGATCAAGGTAGAGCAAAGGAGGAGCGCCGTTACGTCGTCGCTTTTTTTGAAGGAGGGCATGATGAAAGCCTACTCAATTAACTTTTGAGAAAAGATTATTGACGTCTACTTTACAATGTCTGCATTCCAGACAATAGACCTCTTGCATCTTAAGTTGCAACGCTTTCATCAAGCGGTTTTGGGCCGCTCATAGTTGTATAAAGCAGCAATCAGATTGAATCGAAGCCCAAAGCGCCGACGTCGGTTGCGATAACGCCCAGCCAAAATTCTGAAGATCCTCAAGCTGCGATTGACCTGCTCAATCACGATTCTTTCTCGCGGAGGGCACGGTTGTAGGCGTTCTCTTCAACACTCAGGTCTTCTCCTTTCGGCTTCTTGATGGGTATGCAACTATTGCGGTGGAAAACCTGGATACCTTGATAGCCATTATCAACAACTGATGTTGACAGGTTAAAAACGCCTGTAAAAATTGAGAGAACCAACTCCTACCGATATCCCGTTCTAGCAGAAGTTCTTGATTCAACCAGGAAATCCCTAGCCGAGTAAAAATTCTGCTAGGGATTTCCCACCTTAGTCCCCATATAGAGAAGACTGGCGGCAATTCGCAATGTTTTGTAACACAATAGAGGGGTGTCGCCAATTCTATAGGGATCTCTATGACGGCTACCCAAGAAATGATTGCCTCTTCAAAAGCGCGAGAATGCGATGTCTTACCGGCAGGTGGATCGGATCCCGAACGATTTGATGTTGCCGAAACTTGGTACCCAGTTGCTTACCTTGAGGACCTAGATAAGACACTTCCCACTCGGTTTATTCTGTTAGACCGCGGCATTGTCATTTGGTGGGACCCAAACCAGTCCATCTGGAGAGTCTTTGAAGACAAATGCCCGCACCGACTAGCTCCGTTGTCTGAGGGGCGAGTAAATGAGGAGGGACTGCTAGAGTGCCCTTACCATGGTTGGGCATTCTCCGGAAGTGGGAGTTGTGAGCGGATACCACAGGCATCAGAAGATGTGCAGGCTCAACTCTCTAACCGTTCTTGTGCTGTTGTGCTCCCTACTTCAGCGAAACAGGGGCTTTTATTCGTTTACCCAGGAAAAGCTGAGAATGCTCAAAAAGTGCAAGTCCCTATTATGGATGCAGTAGAAGATGAACCCGACGGTTGGGTCATACTAAATACTTTCCGCGATTTGCCCTACGATGCCCTCACCCTGCTAGAAAATGTCCTAGATGCTAGTCACATCCCTTACACCCACCACAAAACCGTGGGCAATCGTAACAATGCGGCCCCTATGGAAATGGAAGTGACAGAATCCTCTAAACAAGGGTTTCAAGGCATCTGGCCCGAGGGGCCACGTAAAGGGAAATTAGGCACTCAACACACCACGTTTGTGGCACCATCGCTGATGTACCACGACCTGACGTCCAAACAATTTGGCAGGACGATGACCGTGGTATATGCCGTTCCGATGAGGAAGGGAGAATGCCGTGTCTTTGCCCGTTTTCCTTTCAAGTTCTCCTCGAAGCTTCCTAGCTTTTTCATCAAGCGGACGCCCCGTTGGTGGAGTCACATCGGCAATAACGGAGTGTTGGAAGACGATCAGATTTTCCTGCATATTCAGGAGCGGGAACTGGAGAAAGCCGGGGAGAAACCTTATGCTCAGACCTGTTACTTGCCTACCCAAGCAGATAGGTACGTTCTTCAGTTCCGTAAATGGGTCAGTGACTACAAAGCGGATCCATTCCCTGGGCAAGTCCTAAGTCGCGAGTTGCCCAAGGATGCTCTACTAGATCGCTATAACTCCCACACTAGGCATTGCGGCAGTTGCGCTCCTGCTCTGAAAAGAATTCAGACTATTCGTAAAGGCGCGATTATAGCCAGCGCGGTTGCCTGGTCAGCTGTGCCTGCTCTCACGGCGCTTTTAGGCGAATTGACTCCCCTAGTAGCCAGTCTTCTCACAGCTATTCCTCTGGCTGCTTTTGCCCTCTGGCTTTGGTTAGGTAACCTAGAGCAAAAGTTTTATAAAGGGCGGGAACTACCCCCTCGTAACGCTTTAGGTAAAAGTTAAAGATTCTTGATAAGTTAAAATATCCTCCTTGGCTATCCCCTGTGTCCCTTGTCATCAGGGGATTTTGTCGTTTTAAGCGCGTAGGATGTTAATCGTGGTCTACGCCACCCCCATCCGCAAGGGCAAATGTCGGCTGTTTGCTCGCTTTTCCTTCAAGTTTTCGTTCAAAATTTCGGCCACCATCATTGGTCTGACGCCCCGCTGGTATCCCCGCGTAACCTGCCCGAGAAAAAAGCCTGGGTGGTAGAGGGCTAATCGGCAGGAATCACCCGCACCATCCCATCTAGGTCAATGCCCTGGGAGGTGACAGAGAGCTGGCGAATATCTACCTCTGGCCCCAGGTCAAAGGCGGTGTCGGCTAGGGGCATGGGTAGCGGCGGCTCCCCTGTGGCAGGCAGTCTCCTGATCACAGGTTGGCACAGACATAGCCAGCGTCCCTCCTTGATGGCTAGCCCTGTTGTTAGCTCTAGGCTTTCTGGGTCTGAAGCCTCTGGTTCTGAGGCCTCTGGTGAGGGGGATATTCGAGGCCAGCGCAGGGTGAGGCGATCTGCATCCAGCTCAATATCTACGGTGGTAGGGGCCTCACCATCGCCGATCCACTGATCTAAGGGAATCACTTCCTCAGCGCTGGCCAGCAGCTGGGTCAGCACGTCTCGCAGGCCTTGACCCAGCAGCGGCGATCGCAGCGATGCCCGCAAATCATCTGCCAGTATTGTCACCCGCCCCGCTACCGGAAACGGCTGCAACAGCCGCAGCGGCTTTCCTCTAAGCACCTGGGGCAAATTTACGCGAATATCTGCGGCGCTGACCTGGGCCTGGCTGACATGTAGCCCCCGGTACACAACCTGGTGTGCCGCCAGATTGACCCCCGGCAGGTAGCCCCCTAAAATCTGTCGATCTTTGCCGTTGATGGCAAACTCTAGCCCCTCAATATGGTCAAACTGGGTGTGCAGCCATAGGCGAATGGCGGGCGGCAGCAGCCGACTGATCAGTCGGCTACCCCTGGGGCCTGGCCCAGAGGCATCAGGCCCAGAGACATCGAGATCAGAAGCAGGGTCAGGGGTCATGGGCAAAGGAAAACGCTACGCATGGAAATGCTACACAAAACCGACAGTGGGGATTTTTGGCCCCATTCCCCAAACTCTAGCAGGGGAAGTCACCCTCGGTCCCTCTGGGCAAATGTTACAAAGCCTACGGCTAGGCAACACCTCAGCCCGCCCTATTAATCAATCTATTGTCAAAATTTCCTGACGCAATCATACGCATGGGGATCAATTTGTCAGGATATTCTGACAAATTGATCCCCAAACCCCTACCCGCTCGATCAGGTTGCTAGAAAAGCCTTGCTGGGGGCTTGATCCCAGCGGTTGTTTTTGTCATGCTACAGAGCAACGGTTGATCCCCGCTTAAACCTAGTGCTCGCTGGAGGGACGTCAGGACAAAGCCTGAGGCGTTGTTTTGGTCAGGGCAATGCCGGGCTGGGATCGGTCTTGATTTGAGTAAGCCAAGCGAGTCAGATACTGCCGCTTTGCTAGGTTTGTGCCTTTGGTTCTGCTGTTGTACTGGTCTTTAGAGGAGAATGCTCTATGTCTTCGCCCCGCCTACCCCTAGAAGAAATGACCCTGCGGCAGCTCCGCAAGGTGGCCAGCGAGTATGAAGTTTCTCGCTACAGCCGCATGCGCAAGACCGAGCTAATTGATGCCATTCAGGTGATTGACGCCAAGCGCAGCCAGGGATCGGCTCCTGCGGCGGCACCTGCTATGGCCAGCATCGTGGCGGCGACATCCCCTGGCTCTAACTCCCCTGCGCCGCTAGCGGTCGAGGCTCTGGCGACTGTAGATGAGGGGTTATCTGACCTGCCCAGCGGCTACGGCGAGAGCCGCATTGTGCTCATGCCCCGCGATCCCCAGTGGGCCTACGCCTACTGGGATATTCCCCACACCCAGAAGGATGAGCTGCGTCGCCAGGGCGGGTCGCGCTTGGCCCTGCGTTTCTACGATGTTACCGACATTGATTTCAGTCGCCAGTCGCCCCACAGCTTGCAGCAGTACGAATGCGACGAACTGGCGCGGGAATGGTATTTGCCAATTCCGGTGAGCGATCGCGACTACGTGGCCGAGATCGGCTACCTTTGCAACGATAGCCGCTGGCTGGTGCTGGCGCGATCGCTGCCCGTTCACATTCCTCCCGTATACCCCTCCGAATGGGTCGAAGATCACTTCGTCACCGTTGACTGGCAGGCCGACCTGCGCGGCCAGACCATGCTCACCCTCAAGCACCCCAGCCAGCGTGCCGCCGAGAGCACCAACGCCATCTACGACAGCATTTATGCCATGACCGAGTCGGCAGAGACCCAGCGGGTGGCCGGGTCGCTGTTTGGCTCCATGCCCCATGTGCCGGGTTCCCACGTGCCCGGTTCTATGGCCCCCGAAAAGGCCGTCAGCTCCTACGTGTTTCCCTCTGGGGCAGGGCTGTGGGCGGTGCCGGGGGCAATTCCGGGTGGGGTGCCGACC
>QBMN01000198.1 GCA_003241845.1 Shackletoniella antarctica
TGAATTCATCTCTCTGTTAAACCAGATTTTGCCTCTTTGCGCAATCCCTAGGGCCTGTCTTTACCAGCGGTGATTGAGAAATTGCCAGAACTTGTCTGAACGACTCAGTTCTCTCAGCGATGAAATTAATTCAGATGAAACCATATGGGATGCTCCAATTAAGCAAATGCTTTATAACTGTCAGGTAGATCAACGATGCGATCGCCTCGAGACGAAGGTGGATGTTCGGCTAATAGATACAAATTAGATTTCACTTTGTTGGATAAATCCAACGCTAAACAAGCGAAACGAGCGGCGTGTTAGCTAGCGAAATATTTGTCAACAACCTCCTTGATAAAATTTCTGCATAGCGACTCAATCTTCTCTTCGCGAACTTGAGAGTTTATCCCTCTGACTACAAAAGCCTCATTTTTAGCGTTGTAACCGATTTCAACAACATTAGGCACGTTGGGTGAGGCTATTGAGTCAAGGCGTTCGTAGTTAAATGAATCTGTAGGCTCCTCTCTGCATACATGGAGAGTGACATCTACATCATAATCTTGCATATGGCTACTTGGCGATCCGAAAAAGAATAGATATCTTGCGGTTCTACTTGAAAGTTTAAAGTCAATCCTAAAGAACCAAGTCTTCTTGGCAGAATTATAATTCTTCAAAGAAATATATTTCTCAAACCCGAGATTGCCAAAATCGCTAAAATATATTTTCCCAATGTCAGAACTTGAATCTACAAGTTCTGCAGTTTGACGTATCAGGCTTTTGAGAAATTCCATCGCATTCTTCCAAACCTCATAATGATTAGAGGCATTTATTCTTTCCTTTTCATTGAATTTATTGGCAATTGATTTAGCCCATTCCTCAGTATCTCTTCGCTCTTTAGCTGCTGCCTCATACTCTTCAAGACTCTCCTGAAGAGACTCAGAAACTAGAGAGATAAAGCCTGTAAGGTTTGATGATTGAGAGATCTCGAGAGCATCATAGTATCTTGAACGATCCTCGCGCGTAATAACTGCAATCGGAAAACCATAACGCATAAAGAGAAGGTTCATAAGTAACCTTGCAACCCGTCCATTGCCATCAATGAAAGGATGGATTGTTACGAACCAGGTGTGTGCAGCGCTAGCAACCAGAATAGCTTCATCCTGTTGAAAAAACTTCCCAGGGAGACTAGCCTTCTGCAACCACGTGCCGAAATTCTGCATCTCACCAGCAATCTGCTCAGGCATAGGTGGCTTAAACTCAGAGCCGCTAATCTCTACAGGAACATTTCTATACTTACCTGCATTGCCAGAGTTGATATCTGTTAGTACAAGATAGTGAATTTGTCTTATATCTCTTTCGGTAATAGGAGTTTCTGTATTTTGGGCCAGATTCTCTAGAAAGTCGAGAGCCTCAGAGAGATTTTTTGCTTCTGCTTGATCCTTGAGAGGTTTGCCACTAATTGTCAACCCTTGCTCGACGACTAGCCTAGTCTCGCCAACATCTAGAGTACTGCCTTCAATAGCGTTAGAATTATAAATATTCTTAATCTTAAAGTACTTCCTTAGCCTTTCAAGAACCTCAGGAGTGAGAGCGCCACTAGATCTTAATTCTTGAACACGGTTTGCAAAATCTTGGGATTCCTTTAATTGAGTCTCTTCAACCTCATAAGGAGTTTCTTTGATGATGTACATGATTATGCTTTAATTCCTTTTTTGGGTGACGAGTATTTTTCTGCAGGCTAAATATCTCTAGATTTGGGAGAGGAGTCTTTGTTAATCGATAGACTCAAAAACTACCCTATAGGTCATGCAAGCGTAGTCACATTTTAGTGTAAAAAGAATGCAAAACTTACCGTCTCTATCTATGCTTGACAATGTTTCTCTGTGGCATGGAACGCAATAACAAAGAGTTCACTACCACCGCTACAGAACTAAACGCCATCATGCCGCCTGCGGCGGCGGGGCTGAGGCTAAACCCAGCTGTGGGCAGCAGCACCCCCGCCGCCAGGGGAATTGCCACCAGGTTGTAGGCAAAGGCCCAGGCTAGGTTTTGGCGAATTTTGTTAAACGTGGCGCGGCTGAGGGTGAGGGTTTCGAGCAGGCCCGAAAGCTGGTCGCCCATGAGAATCACATCTGCCGTTTCCATGGCGATATCGGTGCCAGAGTGGAGGCTGATGCCGACATCGGCCTGGGCCAGGGCGGGGGCATCGTTAATGCCATCGCCGACCAAGGCGACGGTGCGGCCACTGTCTTGGAGTTGGCGAATCGCGTCAACTTTGCCCTGGGGTGAGACTTCGGCGGTGATGTGGTCGGGGTTGAGGTTGAGCTGGGCGGCGATCGCATCCGCCACCTCTTTTCTATCCCCCGTCAGCACCCGCACCTGTAGCCCCTGGTCTTGCAGGTCTGCCACCACAGCGGCGGCATCGGGTCGCAGCTGGTCGGCGATCGCCACCAGCCCCACCACCGCATTCCCCAGCGCCACATACACCACCGTCTGCCCCGCCGCCGCCAGCGCCTTGGCCCGGTCTTGCACGGCGGCATCGAGCACCAGCTCTCGCTGGGTCATCCACTGCTGGTTGCCCAGGGCGCAGGGCTGCACCGCGTCTCGCCAGGTGACTTGGGCAGCAACGCCGAGGCCGGGCTGGGTGTCAAACCCATCGGCGGTTAGCAGGTTGAGTTCTCGCTCGGTGGCCGCCCGGTGGATCGCCTTGGCCAGGGGGTGCTGGGTGCCGCTTTCGACGGTGGCGGCCAGTTGCATAAGGTCGGCCTCGCTCAGAGCATCCGTCAAGACTTGCACCTCGGTGACGGCGGGCTGGCCCTGGGTGAGGGTGCCGGTTTTGTCGAACACCACCGTGTCGAGGTGGGAGATGGTTTCGAGGCTGTCGCCGCCGCGCAGCAGCAGACCGCGCTCGGCCCCCAGGCCAGAGCCGACCAAAATGGCGGTGGGGGTGGCCAGGCCCAGGGCGCAGGGGCAGGCGACTACCATGACGGCGATCGCCAGTTTTAGACTCACCAGCAGCGTTGACGAGGTGTAGGTCATGGTGTGGCCCATGTGGGCCATGCCCAGGGCCGAGGTCATCACCTGGGGCCAGTGGTGCAGGCCGATGAAATACCAGAATAGGAATGTGAGCGCCGCCAGGCTCAGCACGCCGTAGGTAAAGTAGCCCGAAATCACATCCGCCAGCCGCTGGATCGGGGCCTTGCGGCTCTGGGCCGTCTCCACCAGGCGAATCATCTGGGCCAGGACGGTGTTTTGGCCAGTGCCGGTGACCTGCAGGGCGATCGCCCCGCTCTGGTTCACCGTGCCCGCCGTCACCCCATCGCCCGGCTGCTTTAGCACCGGCATTGACTCGCCGGTCAGCATCGACTCATCCACGGTGCTCTGGCCCGCCACCAGGGTGCCGTCGGCGGGGATTTTTTCGCCGGGCAGCACCTGCACCCACTCGCCCACCTGCACACAGCGGGCGGGCACCTCGACCCCGGTTTGGGCCACCCCAGCGGTGGCGGGGTCAGAGATCAGCCGGGCTACAGCGGGCTGGAGTTCTACCAGCGATCGCAGCGCATCCGCCGCCCGGTACCGCGCCCGCTGCTCTAGGGTGCGGCCCAGCAAAATAAACGCCAGCAGCATCACCGGCTCGTCAAAAAAGCACTCCCAGCCCAGGCCAGGAAACACCAGCGCCACCACGCTGGCCAGGTAGGCGCTGCCGCTGCCCAAGGCCACCAGGGTATTCATGTTGGGGGCACCCCGGCGAATGCCCGCCCAGCCGTCAGCGAGAATTTCTCGGGCCGGAAACGCCAGCGTCACCGTGGCCAAAATGGCGTGGAACCACAGGGCGCTGAGAACGGGGATGGTGAGCCAGCCGAAATGGTGCAGGTGGCCAATGGTGGAAAGGATTAGGAGGGCGATCGCCACCCCCAGCCGCCGCCCCTGCTGCTTTTGTTCTTGGCGCTTGGCTTCAACCCAGGCGGTCAGGTCATCGCCACTGCCGTCGGTGGCGCGGGGGGTAGCGGCAAAGCCCGCCTGGGATACCTGCTCCACCAGTTCTTCAGTGGTAACGGATCCGGCTTGGGTTTCGACCACCGCCACCTCCGTCACCAGGTTCACCGTGGCCGATCGCACCCCTTCCACCTGGGCCAGGCGCGTTTCCACGGCACGCACGCACCCGGCGCACTTCATGCCGCTGACGTTGAGCACCACCGTGTGGCGAGGGGATGACTCTATTGCAATATCTTGGGCGTCTTGGGCAGGCGTTTGGGGCGAAAGCACTGGCATGGGCGAAAAGCTAAGAGCGGCAGTAGCTCTAGCCTACCAAGCTCGCTCTGAATATGTCTGTTGTAATGAACCTGTTGCAATCAACCTCATCCCAGCCCAGCAGTGGAGTTCTACCTGTAGGGAAACTACAGATCCCGAGCTGGACTTGGTATAGAATCTCAACGTGCATCTACCCATAGACATAGAACTATGCCCCCAGGTAGATGCGAGAGTGCCCCTATATACATAAGATTGCTAAGTATTGTAAATACCCATCTTGCCCAATTTCTTGTACCTATTTGGCCCGTGCCCATCTGGCCTGCGCCCATTTGGAGTTTGCAAAGCAGCCGTCCCGCTCCCAGCGCCAGGAGCAACAAAACCAGGAGCAATGAACGATGAAATCCTCCCTAGTAATCCTTTACCACCGCGAACCCTACGACGAGGTCGTTGAAAACGGCAAGACCGTCTACCGCGAGAAAAAAAGCCCCAACGGCATTGTGCCGACTCTGAAAAGCTTTTTTGCCAATGCCGAGAGCAGCACCTGGGTGGCCTGGAAGCAGGTCGCCGAAGACCAGCAAGCAAGCTTCGATGACCGGGTCACCATGGAAGGCTGGAGCGATCGCGCCGTCATCCGCCGCATTCCCCTCGCTGCCGAGCAGGTTAAAGATTTTTACTACATCACCGCTAAAGAAGCGATCTGGCCCATCCTCCACTCCTTCCCCGAGCACTTCACCTACGAAAGCTCCGATTGGGAAAACTTTCAGCACATCAACCAGCTATTTGCCGAAGCCGCCTGCGAAGAAGCCGCCGACGATGCCCTGATCTGGATCCACGACTACAACCTGTGGCTCACCCCCTTCTACATTCGGCAAAAAATGCCCAATGTAAAGATCGCCTTCTTCCACCACACCCCCTTCCCCGCCGCCGACGTATTCAACATTCTGCACTGGCGCGAGGCGATCATCGACAGCCTGCTGTGCTGCGACCTCTGCGGCTTCCACATTCCCCGCTACGTCGAGAATTTTGTCTCCGCCGCCCGCAGCCTGCGCGATGTCAGGCTAGTCGAGCGCAAGCCCGTGCCCGAGGCCTTTACCCCCTTCGGCACCGCCCTGGCCGAACCCGACATGACCACCAAGCTCGAATACAAGGGCCGCGTGGTGAATGTTGACGCCTTCCCTGTAGGCACTAACCCCGGCTACATCCACGAGATGGTCAACAAGCCCTCGGTGCAAAAGCGCGTCGCCGAAATCCGCGACGACCTCGGCGACAACAAGATCATTGTCTCGGCGGGCCGGGTCGACTATGTGAAAGGCGCAAAAGAAATGCTGCTCTGCTTTGAGCGCCTGCTGGCTCGCCGCCCCGAGCTGCGCGGCAAAGTAAATTTGATCATGACCGCCGTCAAAGCCGCCGCCGGTATGCGGGTTTATAAAACCGCCCAGAGCGAAATCGAGCAGCTGGTCGGCCAGATAAACGGCAAATACTCCACCCTCACCTGGAACGCCATTCAGCTCTTTACCGAGCCGATTCCCTTTGACGACCTGATGGCGCTGTACAAAACCGCCGACATCGCCTGGATTCCGCCCCTGCGCGACGGCCTCAACCTGGTGGCTAAAGAATACATCGCCGCCCACGGGGGCGAAAACGGCGTGCTGGTGCTGTCAGAATTCACCGGCTCGGCGGTGGAGCTGCCCGACGCGGTGCTCACCAACCCCTACTCCGATAAGAAAATGGACGAGTGCATCGACTTTGCCCTCGACATGCCCCTTGACGAGCAAAAGCGCCGCATGGCCAACATGCACAAGGCCATCACCCGCTACGACGTGCAGCAGTGGGCCAACCATATGTTCCGCGAGGCCAATGCGGTAGACATCGCCGAGCCAGAGCCAGAGCTAGTGACGGCGTAGGTAGTCTCACGGTGATCCCCCCTGCCATCCTTAGCAAGGGGGGTAGAACGACCTTCAATACAAACCCTGTAGGGTGGGCACTGCCCACCACCCCCTACAGGCAAAACCAATAGGGTAGGTTAGGGCCAGATCCCAGGGTTCTTTCCCAGATTTGCCTCCCTTGGCCCAGCCCGCCGCAAAACCCTGGATTCTGCATCTGCGATCGCCCCTTTCTCGACTAGAACCCAACAATATTTCTCCGGTTAAGCCATGGGTGAACGGTGGGCGTTGCCCACCCTACGATCATCCATCCCTGTAGTAACGGCACATTAGTAATAGCCCATTTATCTGTATAAAAAGTCCGTGCAGTCGTGGAGCAGGTGCTGCCCAAGACCGTCCCCACCCAAAACCATGCGCTAGGCTAACCAAAAAAGTCCCGGCTCCAAAAATCCTCTAATCCCCAAGATTCATGCGTAACCTCCAAACCCTGACCGACCAACCCTACGACCTGATCGTCATCGGCGGCGGCATCAACGGTGCGGCCACGGCGCGCGATGCCGCCCTGCGTGGCCTGCGGACAATCTTGCTCGAAAAGAATGACTTTGCCGGGGGCACCACCAGCTGGTCGAGCCGCCTGATCCACGGCGGGCTGCGCTATTTAGAATATTTTGAGTTCAACCTCGTGCGCGAGTCGCTGCACGAGCGAGAGGTGCTGCTGCGCACCGCCCCCCACCTGGCCAAGCCGGTGCAGATGACGATTCCGATCTACCGCAGCGGGTCGCGGGGCTACCGCATTATTCAGGTGGGTCTGGTGCTCTACGACGTGCTCAGCTACGACAAGTCGTTGCCCAACCACCGCATGCTCTCGCGCAGCAGCACCCGGCAGCTCTACCGCGCCATCGACGCCGACAAGCTGGCGGGGGCAGGCCAGTACTATGACGGTCAGGCCGAGCACGCCGAGCGCCTGTGCCTAGAAAATATTCTCGATGCCGACCAGGCCGGAGCCACGGTGCTCAACTACGCCCAGGTCGAAGACATTCACATGGGGGAGCAGCGCATTACGGGCATGACCTGCCGCGACCTGCTCAGCGACGATACCTTTGAGGTGAAGGCCCACGCCAAGACTTTAGTAGTCAACACCTCTGGCCCCTGGGTCGATGCGGTGTGCGGCCTCAGTGAGTCGCCCGTGAGCCAAGGCCGCAAGATCGGCGGCACCAAGGGCAGCCACATTATTGTTGACCCATTCCCCGGTGCGCCCGACTCGGCGTTTTATGTCGAGGCCAAGTCAGACAGGCGGCCCTTTTTCATCATTCCCTGGCTGGGCCAGTACCTGATTGGCACCACCGACGAGCGCTACAACGGGCCTTTGGATAACATCAAGGCCGACGACAGCGAGATTGATTACCTGCTCAAAGAGACCAACGCGGTGCTGCCCGCCGCCCGCCTCACCCGTGAGGATGTGCGCTTTACCTACGCCGGGGTGCGCCCCCTGCCCTACGCCGAGGGCAAAAAAGCGGGCAGCATTACCCGCGCCCACATTCTCCACGACCACAGCAAGGAGGGGGCCAAAAACCTGATTTCGCTGATTGGCGGCAAGCTCACCACCCATCGTCAGGTGGGCGAAGAGTTTGTCAACGCCGCCTTTCGCAAGCGGGGCGAGGCGGTGCCCCCCTGCCCCACCCACACCCGGCCCCTGCCCGGCGCGATTTTGCTCGATGACGCGAAGGTGGCTCAGTGGTGCGATCGCTACACCCCCCAGATCTCCTCCCAAACCATCGAACACCTGCTGGCCATCTACGGCGCTCGCACCGCCGAGGTGCTAGCCCTGGTAGACGAGTCGCCCGAGCTGGCCCAGCCCATTGTCGAGGGGCTAGCAGACATTCAGGCCCAGATCGTGTTTGCGGTGCGCGACGAAATGGCCTACACCTTTGTGGATATTTTGCGCCGCCGCACTACGGTGTGTATGCACCACAACTACGGCTTTGACGCCCTGCCCGTGGTGGCCCAGGTGCTGCGCGAGCACTGCGGCTGGAGCGAGGAAAGGTGCGATCGCAATATCCGCACCTACCACCAGTTCATGGCCGAAAACTGCATTCCTGACTACGCGATGGGGCAGGAGAGTCCTTCGTTGCAAATGGCTTAGCTTGATCCCCTCCCCACCCCTCACC
>QBMN01000199.1 GCA_003241845.1 Shackletoniella antarctica
GTGTAGCCCAGCCCGGCGGTGCCCCAGACCTCCCCGCCGCTGGCGCCCAGGTTCCAGAGCTGAAGCTCGCTGCGCAGGTCAACCCCGGCCAGGGCCGTCTCAAACTGGTTGAAGCCGCCGATGTCGGCCAGCAGCCGATTGCCCTCAAACCGCAGGTTTTGCACAGTGGTGCCGTCGCTGCCCGCCACCAGACGGCGGCTCTCGCCCACGGGCAGGTAGCCGTTGAGGTAGACCCCCCAGGTGTCGCCCATGGCCTCTAGGCCAGCGCCAAGCTGCGTGAAGGAGCTTGGCCCCGTGCTGCGCCAGTCGGCCCCCAGATAGCCGCCCAGCAGGAGGTTCTGCCCCTGCGATCGGTAGCCCAGGTGCAGGGCGCTGCCCCACCGTAGGTCAGTGTCGAGACGCACCTGGCCGGTGACAAAGGTGACGCTTGCCCCCGGCTGCTGCCCAACGGGTAGCCAGCCCTCGATTGCCCCAAAGCCCCGGTAGCCACTGCCGGAGCCGGTGTAGTTGACCTGGAGACGGGGGGAAGCCGGGGCAATTTCTCCCGCCAATTCTGCTGGGTTTGCGTGGGCCAGGCCGGGCAGCAGGGCCAGACTGCCCAGCCCTAGGCCCAGCGATCGCCAGCGAACCAGAGGGCAATGTAGCCATGTCGCCGGGAGAAACAATGCCGCAGAAAAAAACATAGGCAACTCCAGCCAGTGTACTCGGACAGTAGGATTGCCTACGATTATCAGGGCCAGGTATCCTCCAGCACCGGGCCAAAGATTAAATTCATGACAGATTTATCGGCCAATTTTATCGCCCAGTTAAGCCGGTTTTTGAAAAAACAGCAGGTGCTGCTCGGGCAGGCTGTCGTCGGTCTTGACCCACTCCAGCCCCACGACGGCCATTTCGCGACGCACCTGGGCCACGCTCATCTTGTGCAGCCGCTTGATCATGATCATCGGGTTTTCGGCCTTGTACTCGGCCAGCACCACCCGGCCGCCGGGCTTGAGGGCAGCGACCACCCCCGTCATTACCTCGCGGGGGTAAGCAAACTCGTGGTAAGCATCGACCATCAGCGCCAGGTCAATGGAGCTGGGCGGCAGGTTGGGGCTGTCGAGCTGGCCCAAAATCGGCTCTACATTCTCAATGCCCTTAGCCTCTAGCTCGGTTTGCAGCAGGGCCAGCATTTCGGGCTGAATATCGACCGCCAGCACCCGACCCTGGGGCACCAGGGGAGCAATGCGGCGGGCAAAGTAGCCCGTGCCCGCGCCAATGTCGGCGACGATGTCGGTGGGGTGCAGGTCGAGGGCGGCGATCGCCGCCCTGGGACGTTCTTGCAGCACTCGACTGGGGCGATCGAGCCAGCCAGCCCCCTGGTGGCCCATGGTCTGGGCAATCTCTCGGCCCAGGTACACCCGACCAATGCCGTCAGCGCTGGGGGCAATCGTTTGATACTCAGGGCTGACCTGAAGCGCCGCCGTACCGCAGGCGGTCAGGCTCCAAACCACGACGACCAGGGCCAGGGAACGCAGCACAGATGAGATCGAGGGGAAAAGGCCTTTCTGCCTAGAATCAGCGCGAGAAGAGCAAGTCATAAGGAGATCAATTCAGCAGAGCAATTCATTAAGACCACTTACCACTTACCCACCCAATCACCTACCCGGCCAACCACCCTCAAGCATCCGCCGGGACAGACACAGCAGGCTCTAGCAGGGTAATCAGGGCCAAATTTACCTGGTCGTCGGTGGGCTGGCTCAGCTCGGCCCGCACGCTGGGGCCAAAGAACGATTCAATCTTGGCCTGCTTCTCTACCCAGGTCGAAAACGGCAGGGTAGACGAGTCAAATTCCAGCACTAGGGCGTAGCTGCCGTCAATTTCGACTTCGTGCAGGCCGCTGAGTTCAGGGCATTCTTGCCCCGAGGGGCTGAGACCGAGCTTTTGCAGGGCCACGTCTAGGTGAGCCTCTTGGCCATAGCGATAGCGGGTGACATCTTCACGCACCTGGTTTTGGGTGGGGGTGGCCTGTTCTTGGCGCAGTTTGAGCACCTCAGGGGCGGTGGGCTGGGTGTAGGGGGCCGGCTCTAGCTCAGCGGCCCGCAGCGCCAAACCGCCCAGCAGCACCGGAATACCGTAGAAGAAACCGACCAGGTTAAGGGTGGAATTTTCTTGAAAGTAGGCAACGAAGCCGACGATGGTGAGCACACCACCTACCGCCAGCAGCACCAGACTCAGGTTGATTTTCCCCAGCTTGATTCGCCCCAGCATGATGATCCTCGGTGGAAAGATTACTTTTAACTATCATGCCGTTTTGTGGGTGAGAAGGATAGGGAGTGGGTGAGGCACCTACCCACCCCCCATGCCGCCACAAAGTTGTTTATGCTGTCTGAGGAAACTCTACGGAAACTCTTCAGGGGGGACGCTATGGAACTGCAAGGGATTCGCGATCGCATCACCGCTATTCGCTCCAAACGCGAGGCGCTGATTCGTCTACTGGAGCAGCCCGACCTGGGCACCCTGCGCATTGATGTCAACCAGGCGATCGAAGAAATGGACGATCTGCTAGAAGAATTTGACCGCACTTTTTTAGTGGGATGACCTGGTGGGATGACCTGGTGGGATGATAGGTTGAGACTTGGATTCAAGTGATCCAGGTCTTTAATTACCTCGCTCAACCCGCTATGGCCACCAGCTACACCGTTGAAGTGCATCACCAGGGCACGACTCAAACCATCACCGTTCCCGAAGACCAAACTATTTTGGCGGCGGCCCACGCGGTGGGGCTAGATCTACCCACCTCCTGTGGGGCGGGGGTTTGCACCACCTGCGCCGCCCTGGTGCTAGAGGGGGAAGTGGAGCAGGGCGACGGCATGGGGGTGAGCACCGAGCTTCAGGCCGAAGGCTACGCGCTGCTGTGCGTGGCCTATCCTCGATCAGACCTTAAGATTGAGACCGAGAAGGAAGACATCGTTTACCAAAAACAGTTCGGCCAAGGGTAAATTCCTTATGTCTTTATAGGATTGGCTCTTTTGGAATCGACGCTCTTTGGGATTGACATAGAGCCTTAGTGGGCGGTGCCTACCTCTGTCAAGGTGACCAAACTACTCTTAGAATTTCCATCGGCTGGGGACTCCGGCGACGACCGCCAGAGAGTGAACTCCCTGGCTGATAGCAAAAGTCTGCTAAAGCAGACTGGGGAACTCAACCCCCAATCCTCTTCAGAGGATTTCGGCTTTGAGCCTCGGACTTTTAGTCCGAGGCTCAAAGCCAATCCAAGCGATCGCTTGATACACCTCACCTTGACAAGGCTGGCGGCGCCCACCCTAGGAGATACTTCTCGTCGCTGGATGAAATTCGCAGGTTATGGTGCTGGCTACTCACTTTATTATTCTGGATATTCCGTTGGGGAGCGCCCAGGGAGACTGGGTCAGTGCCATTGAGTCGGCGCTGGCTGAGCGAGGTGAACCGCTGCGCTGGGCCATTACCCAGGTGAATGCCGCTACCCAAACCGCCACTGTGGAAGCAGTGGTGACTACTCTTTCTTAGGCCTAGCCATGAGTCACGCTGCCGCTGGTCGTCGTCCCTACTGTGCGGTGCTGGTGGTGCCCACGGGCATTGGCGCAGCGATCGGCGGCTACGCGGGCGATGCCCTGCCGGTGGCACGGGCCATGGCCTCGGTGGTCGACACCCTGATCACCCACCCCAACGTGATGAACGGAGCGCAGCTCTACTGGCCCATGGCCAACGCCCACTACGTCGAGGGCTACGGGCTAGACCAGTTTGCGGCGGGGCGCTGGGGGCTGCGCCCGGTGCACCGCAACCGCATTGGCCTAGTGCTCGATGCCGCCATTGAAGACGATCTGCGCTGGCGACACCTCCAGGCGGCGGATGCGGCCCGCGCCACCCTAGGGCTAGATTTGACCGATTATGTCGTCACCGACGCACCCCTGGGGGTGGAACTGCGCAGTGCGGCCTCGGGGGCAACCTGGGGGACGATTCAGCGGCCCGATAGTTTGCTGCGGGCGGCGGAGCGGGCGATCGCCGCCGGAGCCAACGCCATTGCCGTGGTGGCCCGCTTCCCCGAAGACACCGATGCCGAGGCTCTACAGGTGCTACAAGACTATCGCCAGGGCCAGGGAGTCGATCCTCTGGCGGGGGCCGAGGCGGTGATTAGTCACCTGGTGGTGCGCCAGCTGCGGGTGCCCTGCGCCCACGCCCCGGCCCTCAGCCCGCTGCCGCTCGATACCTCAATTTCGCCCAAGGCTGCCGCCGAAGAGCTGGGCTACACCTTTTTGCCCTGTGTGCTGGCGGGGCTGAGCCGCGCCCCCCAGTTTGTAGTCGGGCCGGCTTTAGGTCTTTTTGGGGGCAGCTCTGGGGGCGACTCTGGCGCTACCCTGTGGGCCGACCAGGTAGATGCCATTGTGGTGCCCGCCAGCGCCTGCGGCGGCAGCGCCTTGCTCAGTTTGGGGCGACGGGCGCTGGCGATCGCCGTTGAAGCCAACCCCACCGCCCTGGCCGTCAGCCCAGAGTCTCTGGGGATTCCGGCGGTGCGGGTGTCGTCATACCTGGAGGCTGTGGGGCTGCTGGCGGCCCACCGAGCTGGGGTTCACCCCCAGGCGTTGACCGCTCAAATGCCCCAGATTAAAGAGCTGCCCGCCCAGGGTTATCTCCAGATTAATCCTTTAGGCAGATAGAAAAAGCTTCTCAAATTTTTACACTTAAGGCTATTGAGGGGCTGACCAGGCAAGCGGTTAATTGGACCAATGGCCCTACGGCCAACCCGCGCCAACCTCGCGCCCCAACCCGCGATCAATGGACGAGACTGTAGATTGCTCGTGACCGGATTGACCTGTAGAGGTCTCGGGCTGGCGGCATTGTTGATACCAGCCTTTGATACTGCCAATTCCAGTCGGTAGCTGAGACTGCGTTGCGCTGGTCTCCGCTGTTGTTACAGGAGCATATGATGAGAAAGCAGCAGGTGAACGTTTTACTCGTCGAAGATGACGAAGTAGACGTGATGAACGTCCAGCGAGCCTTTAAGCGCCACCGTATCGACAACCCTCTGTACGTGGCCAACAATGGCCTAGACGCGCTCAATATGCTGCGGGGCAACGACTCTACGGCTGTGCCAAGGCACCGACGACTGGTGTTGCTCGACATCAACATGCCCAAGATGAACGGACTAGAATTTTTGCAGGAGCTGCGTCGAGACGAATCGCTCAAGTCAACCCCGGTCGTCGTGCTCACCACCTCTGATGCTGACCGAGATCGCCTTGAGGCTTACCGGCTGAACGTAGCAGGCTATATTCTTAAGCCAGTTACCTTTGCCATCTTTGCTGAGGTAATGGCAGCCTTAAACAAATACTGGGCTCTGTGTGAAATTCCCTAGGCAGGCTCGGTGGCAGCCGCTGTGGGCCAGGGGATCAGGGGCTGAGCACATGGGTAAAGCGCTGGAACTGTTGCTGGTCGATGACGATGCGGTAGATCGCATGGCCATTCGCCGTGCCCTAGACCGCGCTGACCTGGCGGTGCAGGTGACTGAGGTAACCAGCGCCGAGCAGGCCATTGCCCAGCTCGGCAGTCACACCTACGACTGCGTGTTTTTAGACTATCGGCTGCCCGAGCAAGACGGGTTGTCTCTCATTCGTCAGCTGCGGGCCGAGGGCGTTACCCTGCCGCTGGTGGTGCTGACCGGCCAGGGCGATGAGCAAATCGCGGTCGAGTTGATGAAGGCTGGAGCCAGCGACTACCTAGTGAAGACGCGGGTATCGCCCGATCGCCTAGCGCTGCTGCTGCGTAACGCACTGCGGGTGCAAGAGGCCGAACAACGAGAATCTGCCGCCCTGGCCCAGCTGCAGCAAAGCAACCTGCTGCTAACCCAGCAAAACAGAGAACTTGAGCGCCAGCGCCGCTACATCGAAGACCAAAATCTCAAACTGCTCTCAGCCTATCGGGTCAAGTCTGAGTTTTTGGCTACCATGTCCCACGAGCTGAGAACTCCCCTGAACGCGATCTTGGGTTTCTCACAGATTCTCGACAGCCAGTCTAAGGGGCCGCTGACATCCCACCAGGCTGAGATGGTCAAGCGCATTTTTACCAACGGCAAAAATTTGCTCAGCCTGGTCAACGACATTCTTGACCTGTCGAAGCTAGAGGCCGAGCGGCTGTCGCTCAACCCCACCCCGGTGCATTTGCACCGGCTGGTGCAGGCCACGCTGTCAGATCTGCGATCGCTGGCCGACGGCAAGCCCCTCACCCTCGAAAGCAGGCTGAGCCTGTCTGACCCAGTGGTGATGGGCGACGAACACCGCCTGCGTCAAGTGCTGACCAACCTGGTGTCTAACGCCATCAAATTCACCGATCACGGCCAGGTAAACATCACCCTGAGCGAAACCGCCCCCGACCAAATCACCCTGACCGTTGCCGATACCGGCATTGGCATCGCCGCAGAACAGCTTCCCCACATTTTTGAGGCCTTTCACCAGATTGACCAAACTATTCGCCGCCAGCGGCCCGGTACTGGGCTGGGGCTAGCCATTGTGCAGTCGTTGGTCACCATTATGGGCGGCACCATCGCCGTCGAAAGTCAGGTGGGGCAGGGCACCACCTTCACCGTTACCCTGCCCCGCCACCTGCCGCCTGGGCCGTCGGGGGGCCGGTAGCGACCCAGCCGGGGCCAGGCTATGGCTCAACTGCGCCCCATTGGCTTGAGGCTCGATCTTTGCTATGACCTCGACGCCGAGCAAATTTGGCCACTGTTTTGACGGCCAACATGGGAGAATGGAAATCGCCAATTTTGGGGAGATTGCCTGTGAAAGCTCTTGTGGTCGGCAGCGGTGGCCGTGAACATACCCTGGCCTGGGCACTGTTGCAGTCACCTAAGGTCACCGAGGTGGTCTGCGTGCCCGGCAACGGCGGCACCGCCACCCTGGCCCGCTGCCGCAACCTGGCTCTAAACCCCAGCGACTTTGAGGGCATCGCTCGCTTTGCCCTAGTCAACAATCTAGAACTGGTGGTGGTTGGCCCTGAGCAGCCCCTGGCCGAGGGCATTGCCGACTATTTGCAGGACCAGGGGCTCAAGGTATTTGGCCCCTGTCAAGCCGGTGCCCAGATCGAGGCCAGCAAGGCCTGGGCCAAAGCGCTGATGGTCGAGGCGGGCATCCCCACCGCCCAGGCTGCCGTGTTTGACGATGAAGCCGCTGCCCAGGCCTATCTGCAACAGCAGGAGGTGCCCATCGTGGTGAAGGCCGACGGGCTGGCGGCGGGCAAGGGCGTGACCGTAGCCCACACCCTAGAAGCCGCCGCCCAGGCGGTGACCGAGGTCTTTAGCGGCAAGTTTGGCGCGGCGGGCAGCTCGGTGGTGATCGAAGAATTTATGGTGGGTCAAGAGGCCTCGGTACTGGCCCTCACCGACGGCCAAACCATTCGACCGCTGGTGCCCGCCCAAGACCACAAGGCCATTGGCGAGGGCGACGCCGGGCCAAACACTGGCGGCATGGGGGCCTACGCGCCCACCCCGGTGATCACCCCAGCGATCATGGAGCGAGTGCAGGCCGAGGTGCTAGAACCGGCGATCGCCACCCTGCGCCGTCTCGGCATCGACTATCGCGGCATTCTCTACGCCGGGCTGATGATCACCCCCGAGGGCATTCCCAAGGTGGTGGAGTTTAACTGCCGCTTTGGCGACCCCGAGACCCAGGCGGTGCTGCCCCTGCTGGAGACTCCCCTCCAGGAAGTCATGCTGGCCTGCATTGAAGGGCGGCTCGACTCCCTAGACCTACAGTGGAAGCCCGGTGCCGCCGCCTGTGTGGTGGTGGCCGCCGAGGGCTACCCCGACAGCTACCCCAAGGGCATGGAAATCTCTGGCCTTGACGAGGCCGCAGCCACTGGCGCGCTGGTGTTTCAGGCCGGCACTCGGCTCAAAGGCGGCAGCATTGTCGCCGACGGGGGCCGGGTGCTGGGGGTGACCGGGCTAGGGGATAGCTTTGAAGAGGCGATCGCCAACGCCTACGCCGGCATCGACAAAATTTGCTTCGAGGGCATGTATCACCGCCGCGACATTGGCTACCGGGTGCAGGGCATCGCCGCCGGTTAGGGGCAGCACTGTGTCCCTTCCAAGCAAAAAAGCCTCCGGGTTCTCTAAGACCTCGGAGGCTTTTAGATTTTGGGACGCTAGAAGGGAATATCGTCGTAGCTGGGGGCGGCGGCAGGTGCGGCAG
>QBMN01000019.1 GCA_003241845.1 Shackletoniella antarctica
GCGGAGATCGGGGTGCGGGTGGTGAGGGGCTCTGTCGGCTGGGCGGCGGTAAAGGGAGCGCGATCGCCCCAGGTGTTTGCCTGAGCCACTAGGTCGGGCTGGCGAAGGGCGGCGATCGCCAGCAGTCTGCGGGCGGTGGCCACGCGCTCCTGGGCGGCAGCGGCCTCCTGGCTCAGGTGCTGGCTAATGCCCTGCATCTGACGGGCTAGCTTCATCAGGTCGAGCATCGTATCGGCAATTTGGTACGCCCATACTAACATTCCTGTTCTATATTTTTTGTCAGAACTTGGCCCCTACGGATGCCACCCTGCCCCGCATCGCTATACTGTCGTGTGGCTCGTGTCTTGGTCGTGTTTTGGTCGTGCTTATGGAGTCAAGATGGCTCACTTTAGGGCTTATCTCCGGGGCAGTGGGAACGTTAGGTGCCCTGGTGGTGGCTGCCCCCGCTCGCGCTGCAACCCTACAGTACTGGGCGTTTGACGCCCAGACTAATCAGCTGGTCTTCACCACTGACAGCGAGGTACAGCCTCGGGCGCAGCTGCTGGTCAACCCCACGCGCATCGTGGTCGACTTGCCCAATACCCAGCTGGGCAGCACCGGCACCAGCCAGACCGTAGGCGGTGCCGTTCGAGAAGTGCGGGCCGGGCAGTTTGACCGCCAAACCGCCCGTCTGGTAATAGAACTCGCGCCGGGCTACAGCATTAATCCCCAAGATATTCGGGTGCAGGGCCAGCGCCCCAACCAGTGGGTGGTGCAGTTGCCCCCCCTCAGCCCTGGCACTGCGCCACCTGCGGGGGCGATTCCGGCCCCTACCGTCACGGCAAACCGAGTGCAGGGCAACACGGGGGCTGCCGCCTCGGCCACCCTCGACGGCATCGTCACCGGCCGGGATGGTTTTGTCATTCAGTTCAGCGGCGACGCTCCCACCCCTGAAGTGCAGTACAGCACCGACGGTGCCGACAACCGCTTCGCCCTGATCGATTTGCCCAACACCTCTGTGGCGGCCAATCTCAGCCCTGACAACCTGCCCAACTACCGCTACAGCATCATCGCTTGGGATGTGGCTCAGCAGCCCACCAGCCCCCCTTCCACGCGGGTTACCCTGCGCCTTGGCCCCACCAGCCCTGACTGGCGCGCCCTGCGCAGCAGCATCGGTGTGCTGGTGCTGCCCCCCAGCGGCCTGCTGATCGGCACAGTGTCCGACGAGCCACCGCCCCTGGCCACCGCCTCGGCCACTCCGGCTCCCCCGGTGCAGGGGCAGACCCCGCCGCCGACTCAGACAACTCAGACTCCTCCAGTGCAGCAGACGCCGCCGCCCGCCGCCCAGCCTGTGGAGCTGCCTCCGGTGCGGCAGTCGACCAACGGGCGTACGGTAGTTGTCATCGACCCCGGTCACGGAGGCCGCGACCCTGGGGCCGTCGGCATCGGCGGTCTGCAAGAAAAACAGGTGATCTTCCCCATCTCCCAGCGGGTGGCCCAGCTGCTCGAGGCCCAGGGAATTGTGGTGGTGATGACCCGCCGCGAAGACGTGGCGGTTGACCTCCAGGCCCGCGCCGATATTGCCAACCGCGCCCAGGCCAATGTGTTTGTCAGCATCCACGCCAACGCCATCAGCATGAGCCGCCCCGATGTCAACGGCATTGAAACCTACCACGCCTCCGAGAGCGGGCGACGGCTGGCGGCAACCCTCCAGGCCAGCATGCTGGCGGCAACGGGCATGCGCGATCGCGGCGTTAAGCAGGCCCGCTTTGTGGTGCTGCGCCAGACTACTATGCCTGCTGCCCTGGTGGAGGTGGGCTTTGTCACCGGAGCCGCAGATGCCCCCCGCCTGGCTGACCCCGCCTGGCGCGAAACCATGGCCCAGGCGATCGCCCGAGGCATTCTGCAATATCTCCAATAGGGGAGGTAGTCATACCCCTAACAACCAGTAGCAAGCCCTCTATCGCGGCACACCCTCTAGACCTTGGCACTGGTTCGTTAACCTGTAATCCCCTATGGCCTATAGCCTGTCCTACCGCTATGGAAGCATTCGAGAAGACATCCTAACTTTAGGAAACCAGTGCTTTTCGGCAGCACCGGAGCGCATTGAACGGCACTCTCCAAACTAAATCAGCTCAAAGATAAAATTTCTATAATTAAGTCAATTTTCCTACTCCAAACTTGCTATGGCACAAATCACCATCGACATCCCCGACGACCTAGCCCAACAGTTGGCCCCCTTTCAAGGCCAGTTTTCTGACCTCTTCACCCGCCTTATAGCTACCACCCTGCTGGGGCAACCCGCCTCAGGGCAGAGCACTGTCGCCCCTAACCTGCTCAGCACCGCTGGCACCCACCAAGAAATTCTCGACTTTCTCATTAGCCAACCCACCTCAGCACAGATCATCGGCTTCAAAGTGTCAGAAACATCCCAAAGTCGCCTACAAACCCTGCTGCAAAAAAATCGCGAAACCACCCTCACCCCCTCAGAAACTGCCGAGTTAGACCTGTACGAGCAGCTAGACACCCTTATCGGTTTCCTCAAAATTCGCGCCTACACCACCCTTAACGCGGCTCCCCAAACCTAGCCCCGCCCATGACCGACTACATCTCGGCATCACTGCGCCAACTCGTCACCCAAAGGGCAGCGGGTACCTGCGAGTACTGCCTGATCCATCAGACCTTTTCCATCTACCGCCATGAAGTTGACCACGCCATCGCCCTAAAACATGGCGGACAGACTACCTCAGAAAACTTAGTGCTGGCCTGCCTACCCTGCAACCGCCACAAAGGGTCTGACCTCACCAGCCTCGATCCCATCACGGGTGTCATTACGCCGCTCTTCAACCCGCGCAATCAAACCTGGTCAGAGCATTTCCAGCTAGACAGAGGATTGATCCAAGGCTTAACCGCGATTGGGCGCACCACCCTATTTTTGCTAAAAATGAATGAGGCCAGCCGACTTCAGCTGCGCCAAGCCTTAGCTGCCCAGAGACTCTACCCAGGCTTACCCGATATCCTACCAATCGGGTAATTGCCCTGCTCCAAAACCATCGTCCCTGTCGTTACCCCTCACCCCTCACCCCCATGCCCCACTGGTTCGACGGCACCTACTTTCCCGGTGACGACCTCACCCTGTCCACCAACGACCCGGCCCTACTCTACGGCGCGACAGTGTTTACCACCCTGCAGGTCTACGGCAATAATCTCGATCATCCCCTGACCCACTGGGCGGCCCACCAAAATCGCCTGACCCAGGCTCTAGGAGACTTTAGCTGGCCCCAGCCCAACTGGGTTCAGGTGCGGCAGGGGGCCGCAGCCGTGATGGCAGACTACCCCGTGGTGAGAATTACCTGCTTTCCCGATGGCCGTGAACTGGTGACCGGACGCCACCTATCGCCGGAGCTAGACCAGATGCAAGCCCAGGGAATTGCGGTGTGGATAGCTAAGGGCGAACTATACCAGCGATCGCACCCCGGCTACAAAACCGGCAACTACCTGGGGGCCTGGCTCGCCCTACAGGCCGCCCAAAATCACAGCGCTAAAGAAGCCATTCTGACCGACTCTCAGGGGCAGTGGTTAGAAACTAGCACCGGCAACCTTTGGGGCTGGGCTGTGGGCCAGTGGCATACCCCCGCGTTGGGGGCTGGTCTGCTGCCGGGGGTGACCCGCCTGCACCTGGTGCATTACCTGAGTCAGCGGGGCCAGCCGATCCGAGAAGACCCCTGGCCCGCCGCCATGATCCAAACCTTTGAGGCCCTGGCCTACAGCAACTCAGGGGTGCAGGTGGTGCCGATTCACACAGTTCTAGGCGATCGCAGTAGACTGGAGTTTGACCCCAAGCACCCTGCCCTAGAGGTTTTGCAGGCTGCATTCAGGGAAAATCAGCCGCCAGTTCCGGCATCTCATTAGCCCATTCCGACAGATGGCGTTAACATAAGTTAATATCTTTCTAATCTTTCCAGTCTGTATAAGATTCGGCTCTAAAAACAGTCTCTTAGAAATGATCTCTGAGAAACGGTTTATTCCAAGACATTAGTGGAGGCATTAGCCCGGTGAACAAACGGTGGAGAAATGCAGGCCTATACGCCCTGCTGGTCGTTGTAGTCATTGCCCTGGCGACCGCAATTTTTGATGGTTCTGGCCCCGAGACCCAGACCTGGCGCTACAGTCAGTTTCTAGATGCGGTGCAAAATAATCAGATCGAGCGCGTCAGCATTAGCGCTGATCGCACCCGCGCCCGCTTCACAGACCCCGAGGGCAACGGCCAGGTGATCGTCAACCTGCCCAACGACCAAGAGCTGATCAGCACCCTTGAGGCCAACAACGTCGATATCGTCGTCACCCCCCAGAGCGACGACAGCGTTTGGGTGCGGGCCTTTAGCACCCTGCTGATTCCCATTTTGCTGCTGGGGGTGCTGTTCTTTGTGCTGCGCCGCGCCCAGAGCGGCCCCGGCAACCAGGCGATGAACTTTGGCAAATCCAAAGCCCGCGTGCAGATGGAGCCCCAAAGCCAGGTCACCTTTGGCGACGTGGCCGGTATTGAGCAGGCCAAACTAGAGCTGACCGAAGTGGTCGACTTCCTCAAGAACGCTGATCGCTTCACCGCCGTCGGCGCGAAAATTCCCAAGGGCGTGCTGCTGGTTGGCCCTCCCGGCACCGGCAAAACCCTGCTGGCCAAGGCCGTTGCAGGCGAAGCAGGCGTCCCCTTCTTCTCCATCTCCGGTTCTGAGTTTGTCGAAATGTTTGTCGGTGTGGGTGCCTCCCGCGTCCGTGACCTGTTCGAGCAGGCCAAGGCCAACGCCCCCTGTATCGTGTTTATCGACGAGATCGACGCCGTCGGTCGTCAGCGGGGTGCAGGCCTCGGCGGCGGCAACGACGAGCGCGAGCAGACGCTCAACCAGCTGCTCACCGAGATGGATGGTTTTGAGGACAACACCGGCATCATCATCATCGCCGCCACCAACCGTCCCGACGTGCTCGATGCGGCCCTGCTGCGCCCCGGTCGCTTTGACCGCCAGGTGGTGGTTGATCGCCCCGACTACGCCGGTCGCCTCGAAATTCTCAATGTCCACGCCCGCGGCAAGACCTTCTCTAAGGATGTCGACCTGCAAAAGATCGCCCGTCGCACCCCAGGCTTTACCGGGGCCGACCTGTCGAACCTGCTAAACGAGTCCGCCATTCTCGCCGCCCGCCGCAACCTCACCGAAATTTCGATGGATGAGGTTAATGATGCGATCGACCGCGTTCTGGCTGGCCCCGAGAAGAAAGACCGCGTCATGAGCGAAAAGCGCAAGGAGCTAGTCGCCTACCACGAGGCCGGTCACGCCCTAGTCGGTGCCCTGATGCCCGACTACGACCCGGTGCAGAAAATCAGCATCATCCCCCGGGGTCGCGCTGGTGGTCTGACCTGGTTTACCCCCAGTGAAGATCGCCTGGAGTCAGGTCTGTATTCTCGCTCTTATCTGCAAAACCAGATGGCCGTGGCCCTCGGTGGTCGCATTGCTGAAGAGATTATCTTCGGTGAAGAAGAAGTCACCACTGGTGCTTCCAACGACCTTCAGCAGGTGGCCCGCGTTGCCCGCCAGATGGTCACTCGCTTTGGCATGAGCGATAAGCTCGGCCCCGTGGCCCTGGGTCGCCAGCAGGGCAACATGTTCCTGGGCCGCGACATCGCTGCCGAGCGCGATTTCTCTGAAGAAACCGCCGCTACCATCGATTCCGAGGTACGGGGTTTGGTTGACCAGGCCTACACCCGCGCCAAGCAGGTGCTCATCAACAACCGCCATGTGCTAGATCAGCTGGCCCACATGCTGGTCGACAAAGAAACCGTCGATTCGGAGGAGCTGCAACAGCTGCTGGCCACCAACGATGTCAGCATGGCCTCGATTGTGTAGCCATAGCCCAGCGCTCGGTTAGTTAAATACATTGAGGGGGATGTCCACACTGGGCATCCCCTTTTTTGATGTGGGGGCGAATTGTATTCGCCCGGTTGAATCGGGAATAGCTCAGCAGGATTAGGGCTTGAACCCTCCAGCTAGGGAAATGGAGGAATGCACCGTTTAACCCCACGGGCTGGCGTTGTTAAGAACGGGTGCTTGTTGATCTCAACGCTGGATTAGCGGCTACTCCAGGGCTTGAGGCAGCGGGGGTCTGGCAGGGTTGATTTCTCAGGCTCGCGGGGAAACCAGAAGGCAGTGCGCTTGCAAAGCTCCACCAGCATCAGCATGACGGGCACTTCGATCAGGACACCGACCACCGTGGCTAACGCCGCACCGGAGTTGAGGCCAAAGAGGGTGACGGCGGTGGCGATCGCCACCTCGAAGTGGTTACTGGCCCCAGTCAGCGCCGCCGGGGCCGCATCTTCGTAGGCCAGGCCCAGCTTTTGCCTCGCCACGTAGGAGATTAGAAAAATAAAGTTGGTCTGAATAATCTGAATAAACAGCGGCACCGCAATTAGCAGAATGTGAAACGGGCTGCGCACAATCAGGTTGCCCTTGAAGGCAAACAGCAGCACCAGGGTGGTGAGCAGGGCGATCGTGGCCACCGGGCTGAGGTATTTAAGAAACACCTGCTCAAACCAGGCTTTGCCCCTGTTTCTCAGAATCCATGATGACGAACTGCCCACGTCTCTAGAAACCTTTACGGCCCTGGTCGATCGCATTTTGGTGGCCACAGCGGCGGGAGAAACCGTGGCGGTGCACTGCCGGGGCGGTACCGGGCGCACGGGCACAGTGGTGGCAGCCTGCCTGGTGAAGCTGGGCTACAGCGCTGAAGATGCGATCGCCGCCGTGCAGCAGGTGCGATCGGGTGCTCTGGGCGTCGCCTCCCAGCGAGACTTTATCCATCGCTTTGATGCGGCCCAAACTTAAAAACCGCAAAGGCTTGAGCCTTTGCGGTTTCTAGATGCGATCTGGGCCAGTCTAATCACGCGGCAAAGTGCCTCAGCCCCCAGCGACAGCGGGCACAATACTGACCTCGTCCCCATCGCCGAGGGCGGTGTCTTTGCCGTCAAGGAAGCGGATATCTTCGCTGTTGACGTAGAAATTGATGAAGCGACGCAGTTCGCCAGTGTCATCGCAGAGCCGGGCTTTAATGCCGGGGTAGCTAGTTTCTAAAGCATCTAGCAGTTCGATAATGTTGCCGCCACCGCATTCAATGGTGGCCTGATCTTTGGTGAACTTTTGCAGCGGGGTGGGAATGAGTACTTTTACAGCCATAGCAGTGAGTAACGTGAATTTAAAAAACTAGGGACTGGAGGGTACAGAGTTTGCGGTTTACGGTAAAAGGTTTAAGGGTAAGAACCCGCCTTGAGCCTTACACCGTAAACCGTGAACCTCTAAACAGACACCGGCTGCCACTCTAGGCGACCCAGCGTGCGGGAGCGCTCTAGGGCGCGCTCAAAGCTGTCCAGCTTAGGCTCGATGGTGAATGGCTCGCCAATGTAGCCCTGGATCGCTTCTTGGGTCTTGAGTCCGTTGCCGGTAATGTAGACCACTGTTGACTCATCGGGATTGATTTTACCGGCTTCCACCAGCTTTTTGAGCACCGCGATGGTGGTACCGCCAGCGGTTTCGGTAAAGATGCCTTCGGTTTCAGCCAGCAGCTTCATGCCCGCAATGATCTCGGCATCGGTGACGTCTTCAATATTGCCGTTGGTCTTGCGGGCAATGTCGAGGGCGTAGATGCCGTCAGCGGGGTTGCCGATGGCAATCGATTTGGCGATGGTGTTGGGCTTCACCGGGGTGACAAAGTCGCGGCCTGCTTTAAAAGCCTGGGAAATGGGGGAGCAGCCCTCGGCCTGGGCACCGCTGAAGCGCACGGGCTTGTCGTCGACTAAGCCCACCTTCACAAATTCTTGGAAGCCCTTGTAGATCTTAGTAAATAGCGAACCCGAGGCCAGGGGAGCGACGATGTGGTCGGGCAAGCGCCAGCCCAGCTGCTCGGCCACTTCGTAGCCCAGAGTCTTTGACCCCTCAGAATAGTAGGGGCGCAGGTTGATATTCACAAATCCCCAGCCCTGGGTGTTGGCCACCTCAGAGCACAGGCGGTTGACCTGGTCATAGTTGCCCTGCACCGCCATCACCGTGGGGTTGTAGATCAAGGTGCCCAGTATTTTACCGGCTTCCAAATCAGCGGGGATGAAGACGCAGCAGTCGAGGCCAGCATGGGCGGCGATCGCCGCCGTAGAGTTGGCCAAATTACCTGTGCTCGCGCAGGAAACTGTCGTAAAGCCCAGCTCGCGCGCCCGGGTCAGGGCCACCGACACCACCCGATCTTTAAAGCTCAGGGTGGGCATGTTGACGGCATCGTTCTTTATATAGAGTTCTTTGAGACCCAGCTGCCGCGCCAGGCGGTTGGCCCGCACCAAAGGCGTCATCCCCGTGCCGACATCAATGGGGTTTTCGCCAGTGACCGGGAGAAAGTCTTTGTAGCGCCAGATCGACAGCGGCCCCGCCTGAATCGTCTCGCGGCTAACCCGCTGGCGAATCGCGTCGTAGTCATAGGCCACTTCTAGGGGGCCAAAACACACGTCTTCGCACACGTGCTTGGGGCCTAGGTCATAGGTTGCACCGCACTCTCGGCACTTGAGCGCTGAGAACGTCGGCGTGGTGGCGATGGAGCGTTCGAGGGACTGCGTCATGGCGTTTTCTCTAGGTTCTCTTTCTCGGCGGTTTTTGGGCGGCTGATGAATTAGCTGGCAAATTAATCGACTGTGTGAATAAGAACGTAGCACTAGTAACAATACCGGGTCAAATATACCCGACTATTTTAGTCGGGTATAAGTCAAGGCCATAATTTCAGCTCATAGCGCAACAAAGTAGTGTGTTATACAAACTCTCCCCTGGCAGTTGGGGTTAAGTGATTTAAAGTCATGGAACGTTTGCATTATCCGATGTGCCGGACTGCTAAAACTGCTCTATGCTTGACGCCCAATAGCGTCCCACATCATCGGCTTAGCCAGGGGTGTAGGTTCGCAGTCAGGCAGTGCAGTGCATGTTGTTTCTGTGATGCTCTTAGCAGAACGTTATGGTAGTGACCCAAGATAAGCCCCTCGCCAATGTCTTTCGTCAGCTGTCTGGGGGAGCCTTTCCTCCGGTGGTTGAGTCCTACGAGCGGGGTAAGACAATTTTCTTCCCCGGTGACCCGGCGGAACGGGTCTACTTTTTGCTCAAAGGGGCCGTCAAGCTGTCGCGGGTCTACGAGGCCGGAGAAGAAATTACCGTGGCCCTGCTGCGCGAAAACAGCGTCTTTGGGGTGCTGTCGCTGATTACCGGCAATCGGTCTGATCGCTTTTATCACTCCGTTGCCTTTACGCCGGTAGAGCTGCTGTCGGTGCCAATCGAGCAGGTCGAGCAGGCTTTAGAAGAAAATCCAGAGCTAGCCCTGCTGATGCTGCGCGGCCTGTCATCGCGCATCTTGCAAACTGAAATGATGATTGAGACCCTGGCCCACCGCGACATGGGGTCGAGACTGGTGAGTTTTTTGCTGATTCTCTGCCGCGACTTTGGGGTGCCTAGCCAAGATGGCATCACCATTGACCTGAAGCTATCTCACCAGGCGATCGCCGAGGCCATCGGCTCGACCCGCGTCACCGTGACCCGGCTGCTGGGCGATCTGCGCCAGGAGGGCATGATCTCCATCTATAAAAAGAAAATTACCGTGCACGACCCGGTCAACCTGAGCCAGCAGTTTACCTAGGGATGCCCTGGGGGTTGATCTGCGCCAGGTGCAGTGGCTTAGGTGGCCAACTCGACTATCGGCCAGATTGGGGCGTTCAGGGCCGTAACCCATGCAGTAGAGTAAATGCAAACTCCCCTGTGGCAGGTGCATGGCTTCTGGTTACGTACTAATTTTGGCGGTTTTAATGCTGGGGGGCTTGATCGCCACTCTGGGCGATCGCGTGGGCACTAGAGTGGGCAAGGCTCGCCTGAGCCTGTTTAATCTGCGCCCGCGCCAAACGGCCACTTTAGTCAGCATTGCCACCGGCAGCATGATTTCGGCCTCTACCCTGGCGCTGCTGTTTGGGGTGAGCAGCCAGCTGCGCACGGGGGTGTTTGAGCTGGGTAAAATTCAGGCCAACCTGGCCAATGCTGAAGCCAACCTGGCCCAGGCCCAGGCCACCCAGGCGGGGGTAGAAGCCGATCTAGAATCGGCCACCGACGAGCGGCAGCGTGCCCTATCTCGGCTGCAAGACATTAACCAATCGCTCAATCAGGCCATAACCCAGCAGGAGGCCACCGAGGGCCAGCTGCGCCAGACCCGCGACCAACTCGAGGCGGTGTCTCAGCAGGCCGCCACCCTGCGCCGGTCGACCGATGACCTCAGGGTGCAGCGCGATCGCCTGCTTGAGCAGCAGTCGACCATTGGTGCTAAGATCGCCCAGCGCGACCAGCAAATTGCCCAGCTTGACCAGCAGATCGCCCAGCGCGACGAACAAATTACCCAGCGAGAGCAGCTGCTAGTCAGCCTTGAGGCTGAGCAAGAGTTTTTAGAACAGCAGGTAGCCGATCTCCAAAATCAGTTCCAGGGTCTCTTTCGCGGCAATATCGCCCTCAACCGCAACCAGGAAATTTTGGTGGGGCAGGGGCGAGCCGAGAACCGAGCACAGGCCGAAGAGTTTGTGACGGGTTTTTTGGTTGAGGCCAATCGTTTGGTCTATCGGGCGATCGCCCCCGGAGCCTTAGTCGATCAGCAGGTCTTGCTAATCGGCAACCGAGAGGTCGAAGCGCTGATTGGCCGTCTGGCCACTGGCGAAGACTATGTGGTGCGTCTGCTGTCTGCGGCCAACTATATTACGGGCGAACCCTGCGTGGTACAGCGGGGCGAACCCTGCGTACAGGTCTTTATTGACGCCACTCCCAACGAGCAAGTCTATGCCCGAGGTGAGCGTTTAGCCACCGTGGCTTTAGAATCACCGCCCTTGGGCGATCGCCAGCTGGTTGAGCGACTCAACCTGCTGCTGGCGGCAACTCAGTTCCGCGCCCGCCAAGATGGCGTCGTCAGCGATACGCTCCAGGTGGCCGACAACCGGCCCGAAACTATCCTCAGCTTTCTTGAAACCATTCAGCAGTCGGAGCAGGCCGTAGATCTTCAGGCCATTGCCGCCACCGATATTTTTACTGCCGGGCCAGTGCAGATCAACCTGGCGGCGGTGCGTGATGGCCGCATCCTATTTCAAACCAATAACCCCTCAGCGCCGCTGCCAAATGAGAGTGGAATGCGCGATCTCGATCAGCGCTAACCTCGCCAAAGGATCCAGTGGTAATTATCGCTGGCGGCGAATATTTAATAATGTCTAAAAAAATTTGCAGATAGTTACCATCTGCCTCGACTTCGATACCTTTGGGATCACCTGTGCTTAGAATTAGCCTATCTCACAAGTAACTGCACATCGCTGCTAAGTAGGTGGCTGCTGAGTAGGTTGCCGTTAACTCTGGCCTGCCCTGGGGTGGGCAAACTTTAAAATATCTGGAGTGATCCCATGAAATTTGAGAATATCTATCAGTTCTTCGAGGATCCACCGCCCACCTACCTCAATAAAGAGCTGGCCGTCTGCTATGTGCTATCGGTACTGCTCCAGCAAGATTCCTATGGCACCGAGCTGATCCAGCGGTTAACCCATCAGTATCCCCACTATCGTCTGTCGGACACGGTGCTCTATGGAGCACTTAAATTCTTAGAAGACGAAAACGCCATTGACGGCTACTGGAAGAAGGTAGAAGGCCGGGGGCGTCCCCGACGCATGTATCGTCTTAACCCCGACTGGCGCTTGCAGGCCGAAGAACTGGCCGAATTCTGGAAAACCTACATGGGTGATCCAGTGCGGCCTGCCTCCACCCATAGCCCTGCCTTTTCCTCTCCCCGGCGATAATCTGAGTGATCTATAGCTACCGGAATGCACCAACATTCCGTACCCTAGAAGGGTTCCTCCGCTTGTCCCAGCCGTGACCCAAACCGTAACCTACTCCACTCTCTTACTAACCTTGCTGATGATGGTGGGGTTAGTCTTTTTTATTCGGGCCTCTACCAAAGACCGCATCGAAACGCTGACGCTAGTCCGCCCGGTGGAGCCGCTGGCCCTCTTGCAAGAGCTAACCGGGTACTTTGAAGAGCGAGCCTACAGCATAACCGCCGCTGAAGCCGAACCCCAGCGCATCACCCTGCGGGGGCGGGTGCGCCCAAGTCTATTTATGGCGAGCTTTCTGACGGTGCTGGCGGCGGTTGGCACCCTCTGTTTCGCCCTGGTGCTCACCAACCTCTGGCCCGCCTACGGGGCTGGGTTCTTAGGTCTGTTGGGGTTAGCGCCAGCGGCGGGGTGGTTTTACTGGCGCGGCTCTGATCGAGACGAAGAAATCAAGCTAGAGGTGCGTTCTACCCCCGCCGCTGAGCCATCAGCTACGGTTACCGTGACGGCCCATCGCGATGAACTCATTGCCCTAGAGCAAGTTCTGGGTCGCCAGAGTTAACGCGATGGCGATCGCGCCAGGGATACTAGGTCACGTCCTAAGTGGCTAGCAAATAAATCAGGTACCGTTTAGGTCGGGGACATGGAGATATTCCATTTAGGCAGGGTTTCAGAACGTTGCCACTGTTGTGCAAATGCCTTCAACACCTGCTTGGGAACCGATATTTGCATGAAATAGGTACCCCTAAGGGACGCGCAAGAAAATAACGTACCCATTGCCATCTTTCCAATTGGTGCATTGCTTCGCGTTGGCGGAGCCTCGCCTTAGCGTTATGCACCCTACAGCGATCAACGCTTCCGGTACCTGATTTAGACGCACGTCCCTAACCAAATGCATGAAGGGAGAGACGCCATTCCAGGTCACATTGGCCGCCCATCGCAGCGCCTCGTCAACGGTGGTGAGCAGCGTGCCATTCCAGTAGTTTTCCAACGCGGCCCAATACCGCTATGACGGGGGTCACGAATTTGTTTTAATTGCTCTATGAGGGACATGGACAGATTGCTTTTGAAATGACTCAGTCCATCCTCATTTTTCTACGCCTGTATGAAACCACCCTGCCTCTCTATCAGGGGCAGGGGTGAGGGGTGAAGGCTATGGCAAATGAATATTTTTCTCATAGAGTACTCTTACCCTGGTGGCGCTCTGTGCCGCGACCATGCCGGGGGCGCAGCTATCCGCGCTGTCAGGCTAAACTGAGAAACAAATCAGCGCTATTTTTGTTTAATCTTACGTTGGTCAATTTTAAAGACGAATGAGCGCCATCGCCGATCATTACCCTGCCTAGGAATAGCTTGCTATGGTTCAGGCACAGCCCCGCACTGGCCCGACAATCACCTGGCCACCTCTGCCCGATGACTTTCAGCTAATCGACGACCCAGTGGAAAATATTCAGCAACCGCCCCTGGCCGCCGCTCTCACCGATGCCCTCGGTGCCGCCCAGCGCATTCAGCCCGAGATGCTAATTGGCTCTAACTTTGGCCTGGTAGCCGGGGTAGAAGGAGAAACCGTCGTCAAAGCGCCCGACTGGTTCCACGTGCCTCGGGTAAATCTACTGCCTGAGGGCATGGTGCGCCGCAGCTACACCCCCAGACTAGAGGGCGACCCGGTATCCGTGGTCATGGAGTTTCTCTCCGCCGATGACAATGGCGAGCTATCGATTCGGTCGATTGTGCCCTACGGCAAGCTCTACTTCTACGAACAAATTTTGCAGGTGCCCACCTACGTCATCTATGCCCCCCAAAGGGCCAGATTAGAAGTCCGTCACCTGCAAACCGGCCGCTATGAGCTGCAACAGCCCGATGCCACTGGACGATTTTGGATTGAACCGCTAGACCTGTTCTTAGGGGTCTGGGACGGAGAACGCCTGGCCCAAACCCTCAGCTGGCTCCGCTGGTGGGATGCCGACGGTAACCTGCTGCTGTGGAGTTCAGAACAGGCCGAAACCGAACGCCAGCGGGCAGAGACAGAGCGCCAGCGGGCTGATCGCCTGGCCGATCTACTGCGTGCCCAGGGCATTGACCCCGATCAGGCCTAGCGCTGCCGGTGCCCCAGAGCTAGGCGACTGAGGCCAAGTGGCTAGAGAGAAAGGCCAGCTGGGTGGCCTCAGGGTTGTAGAGCCTAATCTAGCCCCAGCTCCCGCTTGAGCAGCAGAATAGACTTTTCGCCAATGTAGTTGTCACACACCACCAGCTTGGGGGGGCGAATGAGTTCTTCGCGGGCTTCGGCGATCGCCTCTTTGACCGTCGGCAGGCTGGCTTCGTCAAATACCACAATGGTCTGGGCGCTGTGGATCACGGCGCTGAGCTTGTAGGGGTCGTCGGTTTGGGCGGTCATCAGCAAGACTTCGTCGCCCCGCAGGCTGTAGCTGATCACCTCAGCGGCGCGCAAAATACCAGTGCTGACGCTGACCATGCCCAAGCAGGTGCCCTTGGGCAGGTCTTTGAGCAGGCCCAGCTCTTTTTTGTAGTCGTAGATATCGACCGGAATGACGCGCACCGACTTGGGGGCAGCGATCGCCTCAGCCTCGCTAATAAAGTAGCGGCTGGTCACCACCGTGCCCGATCGGGTCTGGGCCAGAATAGTATCCAGCTCTTCGAGGGGCACCAGCTGCACCGGAATGTGCAGGGCATTCTCTAGCTCTCGCACCATCAGCTCGCCCGCGCCAATGTCTTGCTTGGGGGCGGTGACCAGCACGCGAGCGCTACAGCGCAGCCGCCAGTCAATTTCGGCTAAGAATAGCTCCCTTGCCTGGTTGAGCGAGCAGCCCTGGTGCAGCAGCTCGTCGAGACCGGTCTCCACTACCTCCCGCGCCTGGGGAAACTCGGCCCACAGCAGAGTCTGGGGCCGGGCGCTCTCGGTGCTGTTTTGCTCGCGCACGTAGATGCCCGAGCCGGGCATGGCCTCGACCACCCCAGCATCTTCGAGCTGGCGGTAGACCTTGCTGATGGTGTTGCGGTGCAGGCCCGTTTGCATGGCCAGCTGCCGGGTGCTGGGCAGCCGATAGCCGGGCGGATACTGCCGGGATGCGATCGCAAACCAGATCTGACCATAGAGCTGGGTCGACGCCGGTATTTCGCTTTCGGGCTGAATATGAAACTGCACCACCAAACTACCTCCAGGCTGTTGCTAGATAAATCATGATGTCCCTTTACGGTCAGACCAGCAGGGTCAAACCAGGGCTAACTCAAGACTAGATACACCGGCTATATTGCCAATTTAGGACGATTCTAGAAAAGTCGCTGGGTTTTGGTGGTCGCCCCCGGCCCCCGCAATGATTTTTGACAATTGTAGCTACCCCAACGCTAAGGTAGGGTAGCTAATACGGACGAACTTGTCATGACATCCCTGGTGCGCACCGAGACCATCCCCATCCCCAGCGGTGATACCGAAATTTTGGCCTACCTGGCCGAGCCTTCTCGCCCTGGGCGCTTTGGGGCCGTGGTGGTGATTCAAGAGGTATTTGGGGTCAACAGCCACATCCGCGAGGTGGCGGAGCGGATTGCTGGAGCGGGCTATGTGGCGATCGCCCCTCATATTTACCACCGCCAGGCCCCCGGCTTTGAGGCGGGCTACACCACCGAAGATCTAGAACAGGGTCGCCGCTACAAGCAGGGTACCAGGGCAGCAGAATTGCTGGCGGATCTAGAGGGTGCGATCGCCCGTCTTTACACCAAACCCAACGTCATCTCAGGGGGCGTCGGCTGCATCGGCTTTTGCTTTGGCGGCCACGTCGCCTACCTGGCCGCCACCCTGGCTGAGGTCAAGGCCACGGCCTCGTTCTACGGGGCGGGCATTGCCACGATGACGCCCGGCGGCGGTGAGCCCACCCTCAGCCGCACCGCTGAAATTAAAGGTACTCTCTACGGCTTCTTCGGCGAAAAAGATCCGCTAATTTCCTCGGAGGAAGTGAATCAAATCGAAGCGGCGCTAACAGATCACGGCGTGCCCCACCAACTCTTTCGCTACCCCGATGCTGAGCACGGCTTTTTTTGCGACCAGCGCTACAGCTACAACCCCGAAGCCGCCCGCGACGCCTGGGAGCAGGTGCTGCAATTGTTTAAGACCACGCTGCCCACAGAACAGTAGATCTGCCTCGACAAGCAAGGGACCCCAAAGCTTCAACGCAAAGGCCTGTATGAACGTGCCCACGGGCCGATTCGAGATGCCTTTGAGCAGCGGGGACTGAAGTCGACCGAAGCACGTCTCCCGCAGTTGCTGGAGGACATTTGAGCGATAGGGCCTGATGATTTGACGGCAGGCTTCAGCGGTGAAAAGATGCAGGGGCTGAAGCTGGTAAAAACCAGCCCAGGGGCTAGTCTGGCAATGCCACTCGCACGATGGTCTGCTGCCCAGGAATGCTCTCAATGAGCACGTCACCCCGGTGCAGCTCGACCAGGCGTTTGGCAATGGTCAGGCCCAGGCCGGTGCCGGTGGCTTCTGACTCGGGTTCAAACTGTAGGTAGGCACCGACGTGGGCGATCTCGTCAGCGGTCATGCCCTGGCCGTAGTCGATCACGTAGAAGGTGACCTTGCCGTCGCTGTGCGACCCAAATATTTTGATCGGGGTGCCCACCTCAGAAAACTTAAAGGCGTTGTCGAGCAGCTCTTCGCAGACCTTGCGCAGCTGCGCTTCGGACATGGGCACTTCTAGGCGCTCTAGGGAGATCTCCAGGTCGTCCTCGCGTAGGTAGTCGGCGGCGAGGGTTTGGGCAATCTCGGTGATCACGCTGTCGGCGCGATCGGTACGCTGGTGCTGTAGAGTCTGGGCAGAAATTTGCTCGGGGCTGAGCCGCTCAAGCTTGGCAAACAGCATTACGTTTTGGGTCAGGCGGGCGGTGCGCTGGGCACTGCGGTGGATGGCCTTAGCCAGGGTGACCACCTCTTCAGGCCCTAGGGTCTCGGCCTCTTCGATCAGGGTGGTGGCTAGCCTGAGCACTTCGCGCATGGGGGCACCCAGCTCGCGGGGCAGGGCGGTGCTAATGCTGCTGCGCAGGGCGCTGAGCTGCTGCTGGGTTTTGTCTTCCACCGCGCTCTTGGCCCCCAGGCGGGTGTGAATCATGCGCAGCAGGTCGTCGTGGGTGAAGGGCTTGGTGAGGTAGTCATCGGCCCCTAGATCCATACCGCTGCGAAAGTCGACCCGTTCGGCCTTGGCGGTGAGAAACACAAAGGGCAGGGTGGCCAAGTCGGGATCTTGACGGATCTGCTGCAAGACGCCGAAGCCGTCGAGCACTGGCATCATCACGTCGCAGATCACCAGGTCGGGCTTGAACTCGCGGATCTGCCGCAGCCCTTCTTCGCCGTTGGCGGCGCTGTCAACGATAAAGTCTTCGGCATTGAGAATATCAACGATGCTGTCGCGTACCCCAGCTTCGTCTTCGATTACCAGAATCTTAGCCATGATGGTCACTCCATAGTAAAAGGGGTAAAACAACGGTAAAGGTGGTGCCTACACCCACTTCACTGACAAATGAGATGCTCCCCTGGTGGGCCTCGGCGGCCCGCTTGGCAATCACCAAGCCAAGGCCAGTGCCGGAGATATTCCCCACGTTGTCGGCCCGGTGAAAGGCTCCGAAGAGCTGGGACTGGTCGGCGGGGGGAATGCCAATGCCGCGATCGCTCACCTGAAATACGGTCTGCTCTGCATCACAGTTGAGATTGAACGAGACCGGGCTGTGCTCAGGGGAATATTTCACCGCGTTGGAGAGCAGGTTGAGCAAGATGTGGCGCAGCAGTTTTTCGTCGGCCAGCACTGGCCTGCTCTCGCCCATGGCGGTAAACTCGATGGCGCTGGCGGTGCCGAGCTGGGCAAACTGCACCTCTTCGGCCAAGTCGCGGCAAAACTGCTGTAGATCCATCGGCGTTGTGATGCAGTCAAGCTTACCCGCTTCGGCCTTGCCCACGGTGAGTACGTCGTTGAGCAGACCAATCATATAGTGGACGGAGGTTTGAATGCGCTTAAGTACGGTCTGCTGTTTCTCGGGGGTGAATTTGTGGCTGTAGCGCTCGAGGGTTTCGGCTGAGGCCAAAATGGTGGTCAGCGGGGTGCGAAACTCGTGGGAAGCCATGGAGATAAAGCGGGTCTTGAGGTTGGTGAGCTCTTTTTGGCGGGTCAGAGCTTTGCGAATGTCAACCTCGATCTGCTTGCGCTCGGTGATGTCGCGGGTGATGCCCCGGTAGCCCTGAAACTCGCCTTCGGTGCTAAAGATGGGGGAACCGCTGATTTCCAGGGTGACGGTTTCACCCCCAGGCCGCAGGCAGTTGGCTTGGAGCTGGGTGAAGGGCTGGCGCTGCCCCACGAGCAGGGCCAAAATGGTGCTAAACCGCACCGCCTCGTCTGCGGCCATGAAGTCGGTGAACCGGTGGTTAAGAATCTCTTCGGCGGGGCAGGCGAGAATTTCGGTGGCGCGGGGGTTGATATAGCTAAAGGCAAACTGGCGGTCGATCTCCCACACCCAGTCGTTGGTTTGCTCGACCAGGCTGCGGAACTTAATTTCGCTGGTTTGCAGGGCGGCTTTGGCCTGCTCGCGATCGCTGATATCTAGCCCCACAAACACCGCCGCGCCGCCCTGGTCATATTTTTGGGCCACCAGCAGCCAGTGGCTCGCCACTCCCTTGGCCGAGAACTGCATCTCTTGGCTGATCAGGTTGGCGTCGCCGGCTAAGAAGTCTTGGGCAAACTGGCTGAAGGGCGATGCTTGACCCAAAAAGCCCACATGCTGGCCGATGAAGTCGGCGGGGAGAATGTCAAAGGAGGCGGCCAGGCGGTGGTTGCAGCCCAGGTATAGCCCGTCTTTGCTCACCCACGACACCATGGCGGGCACCGCGTTGAGCACGGCCTGAAGCTGCTGGTTGGTTTGGGCCAGAGTTTGCTCGGCCTGGCGGCGCTGGTCAACTTCCTGACGCAGCTTTTCGGTGACCTGCCGCCAGGAGGCGGTGCGTTCTTCCACCCGCTGCTCTAGCTCGTCGTTGAGCTGCTGCAAATGAATTTCGTACTGCCTGCGGGCTTCGAGATCTTCCTGGAGCTTTTGGTATAGCCCTGACTGGCGCACGGCAATGGCCACCGATCGCGCCAGCTGCTTTACCAGACGAACTTCCCAATCGCGCCAGCGGCGGCTGCTACCGCACTGGTTGATTACCAGTAGCCCCCAGAGCTGATGGTCGTACACAATGGGCACCACCAAGTTGGCCCGAATCTGAAGGCCTTTGAGCAGGCCAATGTGACAGGGGCTAAAGCCCGCCTGCTCAATGTCATCCACCGCTTGAATGCGCCCGTAGCGATAGGCCTCGGCCCAGTGCTTAGCAAAGGTTTTGTCTTCGATGGTGTAGCCTAGCAGTGACTTCCACGGGGGCACCACCGCCTCTACGGCTACGGTGCCGCTGGCGGCGGTGTCAAACCGGTAGATCAAGGCCCGATCGGCCTGGAGCAGCTGCCGCACTTCTCCTACCGTGGTGGCGAGAATGTCTTGCACATCGAGGGATTCGTGGATGCGCTGGGTCAAGGTAGTGAGCAGGCGATCGCACTTGGCCTGTTCTTCGAGCTGCTCGGTGCGCCCCTGCATCAGGCGCTCTAGCTCTGAGCTGTGGCTTTTCCAGATCTCAACCTTTTGACTGTCAGACTGCTTAAAAGACTGCCACAGATGGCTAAAGGAGGTTTGCAGCTCGCGCAGGTCGAGGCTGTAGAGCAGGTCTGACTGGCTAATCACCCCCAGGGGCCGCTGCTCGGGGGTCACTACCACCAGGCAGGGGAGATGGTGCTGGCTCATTTCTTGGTAGGCCAGCCACAGCGAATCGTTGAGTTGGAGACAGCGTTGTGGATCGCGCATAATCGCCTGCGCCGGCAGCTCAGCCAGGTTGAGCTGTCGCGCCTGAAAGCGCAGTACATCCTGCCGCAGCACCAGCCCGAGCAGCACCCCGGCGGCGCTGGGGTCAACCACAGCGACACAGCTGACCTGATATTCTGCCAGCAGCGTGGCGGCGGTGAGGGCCGTGTCGGTGGGGTGGACGGTCACTAGATTGGTGGTCATGCGCGACTGTGCTTGCTGTAGCTTGAGCACGTGGGGCGGCTGGAGCGCCTGCTGCAGCGAGCCGATGGTAATTAACCGCACCGGGCGCTGATCGTCATCGACCAGGGGCAAATGGTGAATCTGCCGCTGGCGCATCAGGTCTAAGACGTTGAGGGCGCTGAGGGGTTTGTTGACCGGCAGCACCGTTAGCGAGTCGGTCATGATCTCGCACACCGGAGTGGCGAGATCTACCCCCTTGACCACCAGGCGAATGGCATCGCGATCGGTGACGAGGCCCACCAGTTTTTGCCCCTGCACCACCAGCACACAGCTGTGCCCCCGCACTGAGTCGTCGCCCAGGTAGTCAATCACCTCCCGCAGGGTGGCGGTTTGAGGCACCATCACCGGAGTTGTGCCGAGGGCCCATAGGGCCTCGGGCTGGCGACTCTGGGCAAAATCTGCGGTTTTTAGGTTAGGCATGGTTGAGACCGCCGACAAAGTAGGGGAACTGGGACAAGGTCGCTGCGGCTGCCTTATGGCACAACCGCACGGCATCAGGGATCTATCTGGCTTCTCCCTTTCTTTAAGCTACGGGTAAAGCATCGGATGTCGTATCAGGGGATACCTGAGATCTCCGCCGAAATCCCCTGATCCCCTGAGGCGCTGGGGCTAAGACAGCGCTCTATGGGTCACACCAAGTCAGCCCTGAAGCTTTTTAAGCTCACCCTAGCCTCCCAGACACCCTGCCCTCGGCCCGCATCGGCACCCGCAGCGAGATCTGGGTGCCCTCTCCCGGCGCAGAGGTAATCGTCAGCTGCCCGCCGATCAGCAGGCTCCGTTCTTCCATGCCCAGCAGGCCCAGGCTGGTGCCTTCAGTTTTGGCCCGGCCAATGGCCTCTAGGTTAAACCCCACGCCGTCGTCTTGAATCGAGAGGTGCAGGGTGTGGTCAGTTTGCCCCAGGGCAATGGTGACGGTGTGGGCCTGGGCGTGGCGGGCAATGTTGGTCAGGGCCTCTTGCACAATGCGAAAACAGGCGGTTTCGGTGGCAGCAGGCAGCCTCTCGGGGGGCGGGTCGCACACCAGGGTTTCTTGCAGACCGGTGCGATCAGCGTGGCGGTTGATGTACCAGCGCAGGGCGGGCACCAGGCCCAGGTCGTCGAGCATGGAGGGCCGCAGGTCGAGGGAGAGGTTGCGCACCTGCTGGAGCGCGCCATCGACAATCGAGAGGCAGTCTTGCAGGGGGTCGCTGGCCCTGGTGTTATCGACGATGCGATCGAGGCGGTGCAGGTTGAGCTTGACGGCGGTGAGGGCCTGGCCCACCTCGTCGTGCAGCTCGTGGGCCAAAAAGCGGCGCTCGGTCTCCTGGGCCTCTAATAGCTGGCTCGAGAGGGCGTGGAGGCGGGCGCGATCGCGCTTAACCTGCTCAAACAGTCGGGCATTTTGCAGGGCAATGGCCAGGTGGTTGGCCACCTCCTGGGCGATTTCTTCATGGTCGTCGCTAAAGTGGGCCGGGGATGGCGAGGTCAGGGTAATCTCGCCGATTACATCCCCGTTGACCACTAGGGGAATCGCCATCACCGACTGGATCGGGGTCGCCGTCAACCGCTGCAAAATGGCCGGGGGCGACGGCAGCTGCTGGGGGCTTTGCACCCGAATAACCGAGGTGGAGTGGTGGCTCTGGGCCAAGACAAAAGCCTCTAGGGGCAGCACCAGCCGGTGGGGAAATAGCGTCGTGGGGGCCTGGCCCTGGAGGTTGGTATCGGCCAAGATTTCTCCCAGCTGCATATCTTGGTCAAACAGGGCCACAATGCCCTGGGAGCAGCTGAGCAGATGGCTGAGCAGCTGTAGGGCAGACTGGGCAATATCCTGCGGTTCAAAGTTGGTGAGAATGGCCCGATCCATATCGTGTAGCCCCCGCAGGCGGCGGGCGTACTGCTGAAGGGTGGTTTCGGCCTGCTTGGCCAGGGTGATGTCTTGCAGCACCACGATGAAGTATTGGGGCTGCTGCCTCGGGTTGCGCACCAGCGACACGGTTAGATTGGCCCAAATTAAGCGGCCATCTTGGCAAAAGTAGCGCTGCTGCCAGGTGTAGCTTTGGCGCTGACCCTGCAACATCTCGTCGAGGTAGCGCTGGTCGTCGGCCCGGTCGTCAGGGTGAATGGTCTCCTGAAACAATTCTCCAATTAGCTCGTAGTGGGGGTAGCCGAGAATTTTGCTCAGGGCGGGGTTGAGCCACAGCAGCATGCCGTCGGGGGCCACATGGGCGATGCCCACCGCTGCCTGCTCAAAGGTGGCGCGGAAGCGAGTTTCGCTCTCTATCAGGGCGGTTTCGGCCAGCTTGCGCTCGGTAATGTCTTGAATGGTGGTGACAAAACAGTCGGGGCTGCCGTCGTCTCTGAGAATGACTCTGATCTCTAAAGACGTGTAGATGATCAGGCCGTCTTGGCGCAAAAACCGGGTTTCGAGCATGCTGCTATCGACGGTGCTGGCAGAGAGTTGAGCCACCTGGTCAAGAACTAGAGGCCGATCGTCGGGGTGGGTGAGATCTGTCCAGATCAGCTGCTGCATGTCGTCGCGGCTGTAGCCCAGCATGTCGCAGAGGCGATTATTGAAGCGCACCCAGGTCTGGGTGTCGGCGGCAATGATGGCCATGCCCAAAAACGGCAGGTCGTAAAAGAGGCGCAGGGTGGCTTCGGTCTGCTGGAGCTGAAGGTTAACGGCCTGCAGGTCTTCCATGCGCTGCTGGGCCTGGGTGCGAAGCCCGTGATTGCTGGCCCGCAGGACGGTTTCGGCCTGGTAGCGCTGGGTGATGTCGTAGAGGCCCATGACCGCCCCCAGGGTTTGGCCGCAGTTGTCGAGCAGGGGGTGACTATTGACCAGCACCAGGTAGCGATCGCCCCCCGGATGCACGATCGCCAGCTCCAGATCGCCTAGGGTTTCGCCCGCTAGCCCCCGCACCAGCGGCAGCTGATCGCTGGGCAACGGGGTGCGATCGCCCGGTAGGTAAATGCTCACTGCCTCAGTCAGACCAGCGGCGGCCAGATCGCCAGCCCCTAGTTCGCCAGTTCCCAGGCCCAGCAGGTGGCGGGCGGCGGCGTTGATCAGGGTAATGGTCTGGTTGCGATCGCAAACCACCAGACCCTGGTTCAAGGTTTCAACCACCGTGCCCAGATCAAACCCGGCGATACCGCCGTTGCCAGCGGAGAAAGGTTGGGACATAGCAACAGCAGCACGTTACAAGACATTGACAAAGAGATCTACCTAGAGGGTGCCTACCAGAGCCGCGCTTGACCACCCCGAAGACCAAACCGTTATGGAACGTCACGATTGCTGTGCCTGCTCGGCGACAAACACCTGGAAGCGATCGCGCCCCTGCTGCTTGGCGGTGTAGAGGGCCGCATCGGCCTGGTCGATCAGGGTTTGAGCTTTTTGACCCGCCGTCGGAATGACGCTGGCAATGCCCAGGCTGAGGGTAATGTGCTGGCCCAGGGGCGAGGCCCCGTGGTACAGCCCCAGCTCAGCAAGGGCCTGCTGAATGGCGCGGGCGATCGCCTCGGCCCCAGCGAGATCGGTGTCGGGCAGCACGATGGTAAACTCTTCGCCGCCATAGCGGGCCACCAGGTCGGCGGGGCGCTGGGCCACCTGCTCTAGGGCCTGGGCCACCTGCTGCAAACACACATCCCCGGCGGGGTGGCCGTAGGTGTCGTTGTAGGGTTTGAAGTAGTCGATGTCGCACAAAATCAGGCTCAATGGAGCCTGATCCCGCAGCAGGCGACTCCACTCCTGCTGAAGGTGAATATCAAAGCTGCGGCGGTTGGCCAGCTGGGTGAGGCCGTCGTGGGTGGCCAGGTGTTCGAGCTGGCGGTTCGCGGTCTGAATGTGCTGGTACAGCTGCGACTGCTGAATTGCGATCGCCAGCTGGGTGGCCAGTCGCTTGAGCACATCTAGCTCAGAGGCTTCCCAGGGGTGGGGGCTCTGGCCGTGGTAGGCCAGCAGCAGACCCCACAGGCTATTGCCCTGCACAATCGGCACAGTCACTTTGGCCTGAGCCTGGGTAAGGCGATCCATCGGGCAAAGAATCGTCTCTTCTGTCGGGATGTCGGCACAGGCTCTGACCTCGCCCCGTTGATAGCTCGTCAGGCGGGTTTCGTCGACGGTGGTTTGGATGCTTTGACCCAGCAGAGATGGCAGCCCCGGCGTGACCGCCTCGGCAATCACCATGCCGCTGCCATTGGCCTCAAACCGATAGATGATCACTCGGTCGGTGCGCAAAAACTGCTGCACCTCGGTCACTGTAGTCGTGAGAACGGCCTCTAGATCAAGGGTCTGGCGAATGCGCTGGGCAATCTCGCTGAGCAACCGCTCCTGCTCGGCCCGCCGCCGCAGGGCCGCCACCTCCGAGCGCCTCAGCTCGGTAATATCGGTAAACGACAGCACCACCGCGTAGGGCAGGGGGGCATCTGGGTGCTGCAGGGGGCGAGTGTTGCAGGAAATCCAGGTGGTGCCTTGGGTTTTGACTAGGCCCAGCACCCGATTGTTGACCGGCTGCCCGGTGCGCAGGGTGATGCAGACCGGGTGGTCGTCGTCGGGGCAGGGGGAACCATCGTCTTGAATGAAGGTTAGGGCCATGTCAGCCAGCGATCGCCCCACGATCTGCCCGCTTTGCAGGCCCACGATCTGGGCGGCGCTGGCATTGCAGGTCAGCAGGGTGCCATCGGCCTGTACTACAGCCACCCCCTCAGACAGCGCCGCCACCACCGAACGATAGCGCTCTTCGCTGTCTTGCAGGTCTCGCAGCAGAGTCGTTTTGGCCTCAAATTCTTTAGCCAGGTGCAGGCTAGCCGCCAAAAAGCCAGCCATTAGCTGTAGGGTTTGCTTGTCTGACTCAGTAAAGGCGTCGGGCTGGCGCGAGAAGACTTTGATCACGCCGACCCGCTCTGCCTGGTACGTCAGCGGTACCACTACCATCGACCGCAGCCCCAGGGCCTGAACAATAGGAAGATTGCCATACCCATCGCGATCCATATCTGCACAGTAGAGCGCTCGGCCCTCGGTAAGGCACTGCCCGCCCAGACTGTCGGCCAAGGGCAATCGCTCGCCCAAATGGTCTTGGGCAATGCCGCTGCCGGTGTGCCACACCAACTCATTGCCCTCAATCAGCTCAACAGCAGTGCCATCGGCTCGGGTCAACGACAGAGCGCTCTCTGCGATCACCGTCATCACCTGCTCTAGGTGAGGGTTGACCAGGGCGACCCTTTGCTGGGTATCTACAACCTCAGACAGGCGCTCTAATTCTTGTTGCAGAGCAATTTTGGCCTGCTTGCGGTCAGCTTCGAGCTGGGCGCGTTCGCTAATGTCTTTCATAAAGCAGTAGTGGCCGCAGCTCTGCTGCTGGTCGTCGTAGGCCATCACCATAAACAGCTGCTTATGAAAAATCGAGCCATCTTGACGGATTCCCCGAGCTTCGACGTTCACCTTGCCCTCGACCAGCATCTGCTCGTAGGCCAGGGCGACTCGTTCTAGATCGTCAGGGTGAACGGTAATTTGCCAGCTTTGGCCCACCATTTCGTCTGGGGTGTAGCCCGCCATGGTGGCATAGGCCTGGTTGACGCTGAGGTAGCGCCCGGCGCTGTCTAACCGAGAAATACCTTCGACGGCATGGGCTAGGGCAGTGCTCGTCTCTCGCAGCTCGCGCTCGGCCTGCACGCGATCGGTAATGTCTTGGGCGATGCCAAACAGGCGCACGATATCGCCCTGGGCACTGCGTTTGGCCTGGCCCCGATCTTCGAGGTAGCGAATCGTCCCGTCGCTGCGGGTGCATTTGAGCCGGATGCTGTAGGGCTCGCCGGTCGTCAGGGTGTGCTCTACTGCCTGGCGCAGGCGATCGCCATCCTCGGGGTGGTAGAGCCGCAGCAGATCGTCAAAGCTGGGTGCGCCTAGGGCGGGGTCGCGGCCCAAAATGCGAAATTTTTCGGCGGACCAGGTAGTGGCTTGGGTGGTGACGTCGTACTCCCAGCTGCCAATGTGGCCCATCGCCTGCGCTTCGAGCAGCATGGTCTGGCTCTTGTGCAGGGCCAGCTCTGCCTGCTTGCGCTCGTTGATATCCTGAATTTGGGCCACAAAATAGAGCGGCACCTGTCTCTCGTCAGTCACAATCGACACGCTGAGCATGGCCCAAATCCAGTGGCCCTGCTGGTGGCGGTATCGTTTTTCGAGGTGGTAGTGGCGAATGTCTTGACTGAGCAGCTGCCTCATCAGATCTAGATCGGCGTCTAGGTCATCGGGGTGGGTGATGGCCTGAAATGTGGTGGCGAGCAGTTCGGCTTCGCCATAGCCCGTGATTTCACAGAGCGAGCGATTCACCTCTAGCCAGTGGCCCTCTAGGCCGACTAGAGCCATGCCAATGCCGGCGTAGTCAAAGGCGTTGCGAAAGCGCAGGTTGCTCAGGTGCAGGGCCTGGTTGCTGGCCTCTAGCTCGGCGTTGCGATCGGCCAGTTCGGCGGTGCGATCGGCCACCTTGGCTTCTAAAGACTGGTTGAGCTGTCGCAGGGCCAGCTCGGTGCGCTTGCGATCGCTAATGTTGTACGCCGTCGAGCGGCTGCTCACGTAGTTGCCCTGCTCGTCGTAGTCAGCGATCGCGCTGATCAAAATCCACTGGCTAGCGCCATCGGCCCGCACCAGCTCAAACTCTAGATCGTCGATGCGGCCCTGCTGCTTAAACCGGGGAAAGCTGACGGCAAAGGTGGCCTGGCTGGCGGGGGTCAGCACATCGGTGAAGCGCAACTGCCCCACCACCGCCTCGCGGCTAAGACCCAGCCACCCCAGCTCGGTGTCGTTGATTTCAATAAAGACCCCGTCGGCATCCAGAGAGTGGTAGCCGCAGGGAGCCCTATGGTAGAGGGTGTCGATGGCCACCCGCTGGGCGGCGGTGGTGGCCACCAGCTGGCGGGCCGACAGCCGCAGCTCCAGTTCATCCATCACCACGGCGGCCAGATCGACCAGGGTTTGGGTTTCGTCAGCGGTGATCTGGCGGGGCTGGCGATCAATAACGCACAGGGTGCCGAGGTTGTAGCCATCGCGGGTGGTAAGGGGGGCAGCGGCATAAAACCTGAGGCCAAACTCGCCCCGCACCAGAGAATTTGTCAGCGTGCGCGGGTCTTGCAGGGCGTCGGCAATGGCGTAGACTTCGCCCTGCAAAATTGCCGAGGCGCACAGCCCTGGCTCTCGATCAATTTGTTCTACGGCCAGCCCGTGGCGCGACTTAAACCAAATGCGATCGTGATCAACCACCGTAACCAGCGCGATCGGCACCTGAAACAGGCGAGCTGCGATCGCCGTAATGCGGTCAAAGGCACCATCCGGCGGCGTATCTAAAATGTGGTATCGCTGCACCGCTGCTAGCCGTTCAGCGTCGTCGGGTGAGTCATTCATCCTGGGGCTTCATAACGACTGGCAGCAAATGTCTGGGATTGCAGGTCTTCTTTATAATGCCCTTACCTGTCTGAGGGCGATCAACACCCCCCATGACCTTCACAGTCTGTATCGCATGTAACAAAAAAACGGGGCGTTCCGCCAGGAGACACTGTTGGCCTTTCGCCCTAAAGCCCTCAGCCATCCAACCCATAGGGCAGCTGGCAATTTTCGACCGGTGTGGGCTAGGGATAGCTCATCTTGAGATACTAGCTTCCCGCCGTCCCGCTCTAAATCCCCCCCAGGGCATAGCACTCTAGCTCCAATCCAAGGACGCAGGCTCTGCGTCCCTACTGGGGGTATTTTCTTCCCTGGAGATCTCCTTAGGGCTAGCTGGGCCGGGAGGCTAGCCAGAGGCAAAAATCGTCCCCGGTCAGGGGGCGGGCAATGTAGTAGCCCTGGGCCAGGTCGCAGCCAATGTTGGTCAGGTACTCCAGGGTTTTGGCGTCTTCAACCCCCTCGGCGGTGCAGCGCAAACCCAGGCTGTGGCCCAGGTCAACAATAAATTTGACCACCGTGCGCGACTCGGGGGAGGTCATCGCCGTCATCACAAAAGACTTGTCGACCTTAATCTCAGAAAAGGGCAGCCGCACCAGCTGTAGCATCGACGAAAACCCGGTGCCAAAGTCGTCGATCGACAGGTGAAAGCCAATCATCCGCAGCCGGGTGAGCAGGTCGAGGGAGGCCACGGGGTCATCCATGGCGCTGGTTTCGGTGAGTTCAAAGATTAGCCGGGTGGGATGAACGCGGTGGGCCTGGCAGCGCTCCTGCACGCGCTCAAACAGGGCCACGTTGGTCAGGGTGCGGGCCGAGATATTCACCGCCAGCATCAGGCGATCGCGGGTGGTGGGCGACAGCTGGGTGGCCCCGGCGCAGAGCGGCCCAAACCAGGCCAGCGCCTGATCGATCACCTGGTCGGTGAGGCGGTCGATCAGATCGCAGCTCTCCGCCAGGGGAATAAACTGCCCCGGCTGCAGCAGGCCATAGCTGGGGTGAACCCACCGCACCAGGGCCTCAACCCCGGCCAGTTCGCCCGTGGCGCAGAGCACCTTGGGCTGGTAGGCCACCACAAACTCTTGGCGATCAAGGGCCTGGTGCAGGTCGGCCAGGGTGATCTCCGGCAGGTAGGCCGGGGCCTCGGCAGGCAGCGCCGATGACACCGCACCCCCGTGGTCTAGCAGCATTTCTCGCAGCTGAGAGGGCGAGAATGGTTTGGCCAGCACCCCGGCAATGTCGAGGCCGTGTTCGACCGCCGAGCGCCCGGCGGCGTCGAGCACCCGACTGCCCACGCCGCTGGTGATAATAATTTTGGCCCGGCACGACAGCTTGGCCAGCCGGGCCATCACCTGCATGCCGTCCATGGTGGGCATTACCAGGTCGAGGGCAATGTGGGTGGGGTGCCAGTTGTGGAGCAGGTCAAAAAATCGGTCGGGGTCGGGGGTAAAGCACACCTCTAGACCGGCAAATTCAGCAATTCGCTGAATGGTTTCCCCGGTCATGGGGTCGTCATCTAAAACCAACAGTCGGCGATCGCCCATCCCGTTACCACTCTCTCCACTCGACTGTGGTGTATGAACCTGGCATTGCTCCATCCTCTATATTCCCCCATTCGCGCCCTGCTTAAGCTTGCCCATTAACGCTTTCATCCAGCACATCGCGCACTTTTTGGGCCAGATCGGCGCGCCGGTAGGGCTTGCTCAGCAGCTTGATGCCGGGGTCAAGCCGCCCGTGGTGCACGATCGCCTGCTCTGAATAGCCCGAGGTGTAGAGAATCTTGAGGTTGGGTCGCAGTCGCCGGGCGGCATCGCCCAGCTCTCGGCCACTCATGCCGCCGGGCATGACCACATCGGTAAACAGCAGGTCGATCTCGTGCTGCTGCTGAATGATTTCTAGGGCCGCCGGGCCGCTGCTGGCCACCGTTACCCGATAGCCCAGCTGCTCTAGCTGGTTTTGCACATAGCTGCGCACCAGATCGTCGTCTTCGACTAAAAGAATCCGCTCGTCACCACCTACCGTCCCGGTAATAGCCATAATCTCAGAAAAATCTCCTTCAGCCCCCAAATATCTAGGTAGATACAGCCTGATCGTCGTGCCCTGTCCCAATTCCGAATAAATTGTAATGTGGCCGTTGGACTGCTTGGCAAAGCCATACACCATACTAAGCCCGAGCCCGGTCCCTTTGCCTGTCTCTTTAGTGGTAAAAAAAGGCTCAAACACGCGGGGTAGATTGTTTGCGGCAATGCCCACACCGCTGTCTGAGACAGTGATCAGCACATACTGACCCGCCTGGGCCTCGACATGCTGGGCGGCATAGTTTAGATCGAGGTAGACATTGCTAGTCTCGATCATCAGCTCGCCGCCCTGGGCCATGGCATCGCGGGCGTTGAAGCAGAGGTTGAGCAGGGCGTTTTCGAGCTGGGCAGGGTCAGCTAGGGCGGGCCACAGACCGTCTGCGGGCAGTCTCACCACTTCGATGTGCGCGCCCAGGGTGCGGCACAGCAGGTTGGTCATGGTGGTAATCAGCTGGTTGACGTCAACGGGCTTGGGGTCGAGGGCCTGGCGGCGGGCAAAGGCCAGCAGCCGCTGGGTGAGCTCGGCCCCGCGCTGGGCGGCGCTGCTGATCATCTCGGCCAGGGGGCGCAGGGGCGAGTCGGGGGCGAGGGTTTCGGCCAGCAGATCGGCATTACCCACGATCACGGTGAGCAGGTTGTTAAAGTCGTGGGCCACGCCGCCGGTCAGCTGACCCAGCGACTCTAAACGCTGGGCCTGGCGCAGCTGATCTTCGAGGGCAATGCGATCGCTAATCACCCGAAAGTACACCGCCAGACCGTCGGTGGAGGAGTAGGCATTGATGTCGAACCACTCGTGCAGCGGCGCGTAGTACAGCTCAAAGTGTCGAGACTGATTTTTGTCCACCGCCGCGTGATACTCAGCATAGAGCTGAGACTGTCGCGCCTCAGGAAACGCTTCCCACACCACCTGGCCAATTAGCTCTCCCGGCGGCCGCTGGAGCACGCGCTCGGCCTCGCTATTGAGGTAGGTGAAGCGCCACTGGTCATCGAGCAGGTAGAAGGCGTCGGTCATGCTTTCGAGGGTGGTGCGCAGCCGGGTGGCAAACCGCGCTAGGGCCGACTCGGCCTGCTTCTGGGCCGAGATGTCTTGCAACGCCCCAATCACTCGCACAATGTTGCCCTCGGCGTTGCGCTCGGCTTCGCCTATGGCCCTGGCCCACAGCCGTCGCCCGGTGGCGGTGTTTAGCTCAACCTCCAGATCAAAGGGGGTGCCGTTCTGGGCGCAGGTGGCAATGGCCGCGCTCACCCGCTGTCGATGCTCAGGAGGGTAGAGACTGAGGGCGTTTTCTAGGGAGGGGGCATTGTCGCTCGCCCACTCTAAAATGTGAAAGATTTCCTCTGACCAGTACACCTGGTTGCGGTCAATATCGGCGGCCCAGCCCCCCAGCCGCCCCAGCCGCCCGCCAATGCGGGCCAGGGCGCGGCTCTCTTGCAGCTGCTGGTTGGCCCGCTGCTCGCGGGCCAGACCGGCGGCGATCGCCTGCTCTGCCTGCACCCGCTCGGTGACATCGAGCACCAGCGAAAAAATTGAGATCAAGCTGCCGTCGGTGTCGAGCCGCGCCGAGTTGTGCCACTCGCAGTGCACCACCGCGCCGCTGCGGGTTAGGTTGCGGTTGCGGCTGAGGTTACGCCGGGCTTCGCCGTTGATCAGCTGGGCCATCACTTGCTCCACGGCAGGGGCGTCGTCGGCGTAGACAAAGGGCCAGTCGCCGGGGTGCCGCCCCCGCATCTCGGCTTCGCTCCAGCCAAACAGGGCGGCGGCATGGGGCGACCAGTGGGTGACCCGAAAGGCCCAGTCCCACTCCACCACCGCCAGGGGGGAGTTGTCGATGTGAAAGCTGAGGGTGTCGTGGGCGTAGCGCAGCTCTTGCTGCTGGGCCTGCTGCTCAGCCTGGGCCTGCTTGTCGGCGGTCAGGTCTTGCAGGGTGCCCACCAGCAGAGGGGGAAAGGCGCTGTCGCCGGCAAAGCTCTGGCCCTGGAGCCGCACCTGGCGCACCTCGCCGTCGGGGCGCACCAGCCGGTGCTCTAGGTCGAGGGGCTGGCCCTGCACCGCCTGGACCAGGGCGGCGGTGACCGCGTCGCGATCGCCGGGGTGCGCCAGCGCCACAAAGGCCTCCAGGGTTTCGTCAAAGCTGTCGGCGGTCAGGCCGGTCAGATGGTAGATGCCCTCGGTCCACAGCAGGCGGTTCTCGGCGATGTAGAGCTGCCAGGTGTCCATCTGGCTAAACCGCTGGACCACGGCCAGGCGCAGGGCGGTGAGGCGATGGTGAATGCGCTCAAACCGCAGCTCTAGCTGGGCCATGACCTGCTGGGCCAGGGCCTCTAGCAGGCGCATTTGCTCGGCGGTGAGGGTGCGGGGCACCCGGTCAAACACCGCCAGAGTGCCCAGGGTCACCCCCAGGGGCGACCTGAGCGGCAGCCCTGTGTAAAAGCGCAGGTGGGGCTGACCCACCACAAAGGGGTTGTCGGCAAAGCGGGCATCTTGGTGGGTGTCGGCCACCACCAGGGGGGCATCGCTATCGACCACATGGGTGCAAAAGGAGATGTCGCGGGGGCTTTCAAACCGCTCTAGGCCCACGGTGGCCTTAGACCACTGGCGGCGCTCGTCGATCAGGTTGACCACGGCCATGGGCACCTGGCACAGGTGGGCCGCCAGCCGCACCAGGTCGTCGTAGGCGGTCTCGGCGGGGGTGTCGAGCAGGTAGTGCGATCGCAGCACCTGCAGCCGCAGCTGCTCTGAAATGGGTGGCGGAAGGGCGGGTCGGGTCATGGGCGGTGCGGTGCGGCCAGCGCATCACGAATTTTTTGCGAGAGTTCGGCCCTGCCGTAGGGCTTGCTCAAGAGCTGCACCCCAGGGTCTAATCGGCCATGGTGGACGATGGCATTTTCGGTATAGCCCGAGGTGTAAAGCACATTTAAACCTGGTCTGAACCGCCGGGCCAGGTAGGCTAGCTCGCGCCCGCTCATGCCGCCGGGCATCACCACATCGGTAAATAGCAGGTCAATGTCGTCTCGCTGACGCAGCAGGATCAGGGCGGTGGGGCCGTTGGTGGCCACCAGCACCCGGTAGCCCAGATTTACCAGCTGATCGTGGGCGTAGCGGCGCACTAGCTCGTCGTCTTCGACCAGCAAAATTAGCTCTGAGCCACCCACTACCGAGCTATCTACCGGGTGGGGCTGAGGCTCGGTGTCGCCCCAAAAGCGGGGTAGATACATTTTAATGGTGGTGCCCTGACCCAGCTCAGAGTAAATTTTAATGTGGCCCTCCGACTGCTTGATAAAACCGTAGACCATGCTCAGCCCCAGGCCAGTCCCCTTGCCCGTTTCTTTGGTGGTAAAAAAGGGCTCAAACACCCGCTCTAGATTTTCGGGGGCAATGCCTAGGCCCGTGTCTGACACGGCCACCATGACGTACTGCCCCGGCACTACCTCCACATGCTGGTCGGCGTAGTCTTGGCTGAGGTGGGTATTGGCGGTTTCAATCGTCAGTCGGCCGCCCTGAACCATGGCGTCGCGGGCGTTGAGGCAGAGGTTGAGCAGGGCGCTTTCGAACTGGGCAGGGTCAACCAGGGCGGGCCACAGCCCGGCTCTGCGCCCGTTCTCAATCTCAATATGCTCTCCCAGGGTGCGGCGCAGCAGCCCATCCATGGTGGCAATCAGCTGGTTGACCTCTACAGCCTCGGGGTCGAGGGCCTGGCGACGGGCAAAGGCCAGCAGCCGCTGGGTGAGGTCGGCTCCCCGCTGGGCGGCGCTGCCAATCATCTCCGCTAAGTGCTGAAGTTTGGGGTCGGGTTTGAGGATTTCGCTGAGCAACTCGGCGTTGCCCAAAATCACGGTGAGCAGATTGTTAAAGTCGTGGGCAATGCCGCCGGTAAGCTGCCCCACCGACTCTAGCCGCTGGGACTGTTGCAGCTGCTCTTCTAGGACAATGCGATCGCTCACGTCTTGAAAATACACGGCCAGGCCCTCACTGGAGGGGTAGGCCCGCACCTCAAACCAGCTGTTAAGGGTCGGATAAAATTCTCGAAACTCGACCGATTGCCCCTCGTTGACGGCCTGTCTATACTGCTGCTCAAAAACGGTGCCCACCGCCTCTGAAAACTCATCCCACAGACAGTTACCCAGCAGATCGGCCCGCTGGCGATGCAAAAGCCGCTCGGCCTGGCGGTTGAGAAAGGTGAAGCGCCACTCGTGATCGAGGGTAAAAAAGGCGTCGGTGATGCTCTCTAGGGTGGTGTTGAGGCGATCGGCAGTTTGGCGGGCTTCATGGGCAAGCTGCTTTTGCTCGTGAATTTCGATCGCGGTGCCGTACCACTTAATAGTTATGCCGTCCTGATCTCGAATGGGGACGGCCTGCACCAGGTGCCAGCGGTAGTCGCCGTCGTAGCGCCGCAGCCGAAACTCAAAGCGGTAGGGGTGGTTGGTTTGCACCGCCGTATTCCACACCGATAGGCAGGGGGCGCGATCGTCGGGGTTCAGCAGGGTCGTCCAGGTTTGGCTGGGGTGGGGTTCGGGTTCATAGATGCCGGTGTAGACCCGCAGGGCCTGGCTGGCGTAGTCAACGGTGCCGTTGGGGTCAGCGGTCCACACGATCAGGGGCATGGCGTCGGCCAGCTGGCGAAACCGCTGTTCGCTGCGCTCTAGGGATGCTGCGGCCTGTTTTTGGGCCGTGATGTCTTGGAAGGCCCCCTGCACCGCCATAATTTCTCCCTGGTTGTTGCGCACGGGCTGGCCAATGGCGCGCACCCACACTCGGCGCTGGCGGGCGGTGATAATTTGCAGCTCTTCGTCAAAGGGCCGGCCAGTTTCGGCACAGGCGGTAAAGACGGTGGCAATGAGATCGCGGTACTCGGGCGCATAGAACTCAATGCCCTGGGCTACGGTGGGGGAAAACCCCGGCTCGACCTCGTGGATGCGGCACACCTCTTCCGACCAGCTACAGATGCCTTCGGGCAGAGGCACCAGCCAGCCCCCAAAACGGCCAATTTCGCTAGCGATTTGCAGCAGGGTCTGCTGCGACCTGAGAGTTTCGTAGGTGTCGCTAAGCGCCTGCTGGGCGTCGTTTACCTGCCTGATGTACCGCAAAATAACCAGGGTAAGGCTGCCGGTTGTGGCGATCGCCACAGCCGCCAGCAGTCGATTGGCAATCACATAGGCGAGGGCAAAATTGGCGGGAGCTGGCGGCGCCACAAAAAAACCCGCCGCCGTTAGGCCCAGACTGGCGACGGCAACCATGACTACCCAGCGATCGCTGCGAGAAAAGCCCGCCACCGCGACAAACAGCGGGTACAGGCCAGCGTGGCTAAACCCCAGGGGCGTTGCGGTATCGGTGACAAACACCACCACCAGCCCGGCGAGGGCGAACCCTTTGGCCAGGCGCGGCGAGGGTATGGGCATTGGGGAGGTCATAGCGGTACGGCGAGAAAATATCCCATGGTTAACCTCTGGTAAGGGCCTGACGGATTTTATGGGCCAGCTCGGCCCGCTGGCAGGGTTTGTGCAGCAATTGTATCTCGGCCTCTGGCCCCTCCCCATGGATCCCCATGGATCCCTATGGATCCCTATGGGTCAAGACGTTATCGGCATAGCCGGAGGTGTACAGCACCCGTAGCTGGGGCAGCAGCCAGGGTAAGCTCCCATGGCAGCGAACTAACCCTCTCCCCTATCATCGCAAGCCAGAGCGTCTGTGAACGATACTCATGAGCACCTTAAAACTAGGCGTCTGCCCTGGCCCTGTTTGGGTCAGACCAGCGACAATTGCAATTAGCCAGGCCGCTGGCGATCGCCCCACCAAAAACAAAAAACAGGCGATCGCCCGATGGGGCAAACCGGGCCGAGTTCGGGCCGCAACCCCAGCCAAATTCACCGCCGTCAGCGGCCAGATCAAGGCGTAAAAACTGGCTAGGCATTCTAGACGCAGTGGCCATCGCTATCCATTGCTCAAGCAGCCTTGAGAGCGATCGCCCAGTCTCTACCCCAACGTTGCAAAGCGAATCTTTAGATAGTCATCTTCCATCTTTGCGCCCGAGGGTTGCAGCGCCGCCAGGGCCTGGGGCAGCACCAGGTTGCGGCGGTGGTTGCCGATGCGCACATTTAGCTCATCCGCCGACTTGCTCAGCTCAATCTGATCTTTAGGAATGCCCGGCAGGTATAGCTCCAGGCTGTAGCCGCCGTCCTCCTGCACCACCCGCAGCGTGGTTTCTTTGTAGTAGACCTGGGCGGGGTCTTCGTCGGCGTAGAGGGTTTCTTTAAGGCGCTGGAGCGATTCTAGGCCGCAGAGCTCTTCGGCAAACAGGGGCACTTCTTTTACCGGCAGGGGGTGAAAGTTCTCGTGAATTTCGTGCTTGTACTGCTGCTGCTTTTCTTTCATGCGCTGAAAGAAGGGGTCTTGCACCTCGTCGGGAATGATGCGGTTGGCGATTACCAGGTCGGTGCCCACGTTGTAGAGGCTGAGGTAGGCGTGGGCGCGCAGCGATTCTTTGATCACCATCTTTTCGGGGTTGGTGACCAGGCGCACTGAGGTGGTAGTTGTGTCGGTGAGCACTTTCTCTAGCTCGATCAGCTGCTCATAAAACTCGTAGGGGGCATCCATCACCTCTTTGGTGGGCAGGTTAAAGCCCGCCACCGGGCGAAAGAAGGGCTGCACCAGGGGCCGCAGCGCTTCAGAAACCGCCTGGAAGGGTTTGTAGAGTTTGCGCATATACCAGCCCGCCACCTCGGGCAGGCTGAGCAGCCGCAGGGCGGTGCCGGTGGGAGCCGAGTCGATGATCAGCACATCGTACTCGCCTTCGTCGTAGTGGCGCTTCATGCGCACCAGGCTAAAGATTTCATCCATGCCGGGCAAAATGGCCAGCTCTTCGGCCTCAATGCCATCTAGGCCTCGGGCTTGCAGCACGTCGGTGATGTAGCGCTTCACCGCGCCCCAGTTGCCTTCGAGTTCCATTAGGGCGTCGAGTTCGGCCCCCCAGAGGTTGGGCTGCACCAGGCGCGGGTCGTGGCCGAGTTCTATGTCAAAGCTGTCGGCCAGGGAGTGGGCCGGGTCGGTGCTGAGCACTAGGGTTTTGTAGCCTAGCTCGGCGCAGCGCAAGCCTGTGGCGGCAGCTACGGAGGTTTTACCTACGCCGCCTTTGCCGGTCATTAACAATACCCGCATGTGGGTGTCCTCTTTTCTTTATGGTTCCCTATTTTTTAATCTATAGGGTTTTTAAGGTTTCCGCAGATAGAGATGAGGAGCAAGGTAAGGGGGTGATCCCGTTGATCAGCCCAGCAGGTCGGCGCGGGGACGAAAGCGCTCGGTTTGGCGAAGTTCTTCGTAGAGGGCTTTTTCGCGATCGCCCAACCCCGTCGGCACCACCACCTCTAGCTCGATAATCTGATCGCCCCGGCTGTCTCTGCCGATGGGGTAGCCCCGCCCCGCCAGCTGAATGATTTGCCCGGTCTGTGCCCCCTGGGGCAGGGTGGTGCGCACGGGGCCATCGAGGGTGGGGATATCGATGGTGCTGCCCAGGGCGGCTTCGCTGGGGGTGATGGGCACCCGGCAGTACACGTCGTTGTCGCGCAGGCTGTAGAAGGGGTGCGGGTCGACCTGGATACGCAGGTAGAGGTTGCCGCCGCCTACGCCCTGGCCCCGCAGGCGAATGCGCTGACCGGTGATCATGCCAGCGGGCATGTTGACTTCGAGCGATCGCCCGTCCTCTAGCCGAATGCGCTCGCGCCCGCCCCGAAAGGCTTTTTCTAGGGGAACGGTGAGATCGGCTTCGGCATCGCGGCTGGCGGCGGTTGAGCCATAGGCCTGACTGCCGTTGCCCTCGGGGGCTGCGGGGGGATCTCGGCGGGCGCTGGGGCGACGGTTGAGCAGCTGATCGACAAAGACGTTGAAATCGGGAAATTCCCCAAAGCCAAAGTCTTCGAGGGAGATGCGCCCGCCAAAGATATCGCTGACGACCGACTTCCCCTGCCCCTGCTTAAACCCTTCCTGCTGCCAGTACTCGCTAAATTTCTCGTACTGCGCGCGCTTTTCGTTGTCGAAGAGCACGTTGTAGGCTTCGCTGACCAGCTTAAACTGCTCTTCTGACGCCTGGTCGCCGGGGTTGAGGTCGGGGTGGTACTGCCGGGCTAGCTTACGGTAGGCCTGCTTGATGTCGCCAGCGGCGGCTGCTCTAGATACCCCCAAAATGTCGTAGTAGTTCCGAAAGTTCTCCATCGAGGGGTGGGTAAATAGAGGGTGGGTAGGTGAGGGGG
>QBMN01000001.1 GCA_003241845.1 Shackletoniella antarctica
GGATCTGGGGGCGGTGGAGTCATGGGGAGACCGTGAACCCTGTGGGTGGATTCGGTGATGTTTCGCTTTATGGCCATTGCGCTGTCCCAGCTTTTGCCGCTAGAAGGGTCTAGTGCCCTGGGCGCGATGGCCACCGCTACATTTAAGCACCTTAACCCCGGAACTACAGCCCTTTAGGCTAGTTTGCCGGGTCTGCGCTAGGCGGCTCTTGCCCATCGACGGTAGACTGATGGGGGTTTTGTGCTCCCAGGTTTGTGCTCAAACAGGAGGCGCTGAGGTGTCTCATGCCAAAGCAATTAACCGGGCGCATGCAATTAACCGGGCGCATGCCATTGACCGGGCGCATGCCATTGACTGGGCGCATGCCATTAACCGGGCGCATGCCATGCGCCCCTACGGTTTGGGGATCGGGGTTATGGGATTCGGATATGGCGTACTGAGGAGGGTAAGGGCAGCGACACTATGGCGATTACTGGGTTGATTTTGCTGGCTGCGATCGCAATTCTTGTCTGGGGCTATCGCCGCGCCCAGCCCTACGGCAGCGTGGGCATTTTGGCCTGGCTACAGTCGGTGGTGTTGATGGGGCCGTGGCTGCTGTTTTTTGGGCTGTTTGCCCTGGGTATTTACATCAACCTGGCGGGGGTGCTGGTGCTGTTGCTGGGGTCTACGGGGCTATATATCTATCTGGGTCGACGACTGCGCGCCCTGGGGCAAGACATGCTTTCTACACAGCGCCCAGCGCCGCTGTCGGCGACAGACTCTGGGCCTGAACCTGCTAAATCATCTGCTGTGCTCGACGGCCCAGACGGCCTTGATCAGCCGACCCCGGCTACGGCTGCGTCCCCGGAGGCGATCACCATTCCCCCCGACGATCTAGCTCAGATCGAGGGCATTTTTGGCCTCGACACCTACTTTCGCACCGAAACTATTCCCTACGACCAGGGGGCGATTTTTCGCGGCAACCTGCGGGGTGAACCGGCAGCGACCCAGGCTAAGCTAGGGCAAGCATTAACGGATCGGTTGGGCGATCGCTACCGCCTCTTTTTAGTCGAAAACCTGGAGCAGCGGCCTACGGTGGTGGTGCTGCCCGCCAGTGCCGACCCCGCCAAAACCACCCCGACCCAGTGGGCGCTGGCGGGGGTGCTGGCGATCGCCACCCTCTTCACCAGTCTAGAAGCCGGAGCGATCTTGCAGGGCTTTGACCTACTTGAAGATTTCTCCCGCTGGCGAGCGGCGCTGCCTTTCCTCGTGGCGCTGCTGGTGATTCTCGTTGCCCACGAAGCGGGCCACTGGGTTGCGGCCCGCCGCTACGGCGTGCGCCTCAGCCCGCCATTTCTGATTCCCGCCTGGCAGATTGGGGCCTTTGGCAGCCTCACTCGATTTGAGTCGCTGCTGCCCAACCGCAGCGTGCTGTTTGACATTGCTGTGGCTGGCCCCGCCGCCGGGGGAATAGTTTCTTTGGCCATGCTGGTGGGTGGGCTGCTGCTGTCGCACCCCGGCAGCGCCTTTCAAATTCCGTCAGGGTTCTTTCAGGGGTCGGTGCTCATTGGTGCCCTGGCCCGAGTCACCCTGGGAGACGTCTTGCAAGCGCCCCTGGTAGACATTCACCCGCTCACCATCATGGGCTGGCTGGGCCTGGTGATTACCGCCCTCAACCTGATGCCCGCCGGGCAGCTCGACGGTGGCCGCATGGTGCAGGCCATCTACGGGCGCAAAACCCTGGGCCGCACCACCGTATTTACCCTGGTGGTGCTGGGCCTGGTCTCCTTGGCTAACCCCCTGGCGCTGTACTGGGCCGGGGTGATCTTACTCTTGCAGCGCGACCCCGAGCGCCCCTGCCTCAACGACATTTCTGAACCCAATGACGCCCGTGCGGCCCTGAGTCTGCTGGCGCTATTTTTGGCCCTGACGGTGCTGCTGCCCCTGACGCCGAGCCTGGCTGGGCGGCTGGGGATTGGGGGGTGATGAAGTGAGTGGGTAGGTGTTCGGCGTTCACTCACTCACCCACCCCCTAAGCCGCTGGCCCCACCTGAATCTCTGCCAGGCGCTGAGCTAGGTACGCCTGCGCCGTGATCGGCGGAAACTGTGACCGGCCCCCCGTGCGTTCGATCAGGCTCTCTAGGGGGGTGAGGTCAACTTCGGGGCGGGGGTGGACAAAAAAGGGCATCGACAGCCGCGATTGGTTGCTGTTGCGGGGGTTGACTACCCGGTGGGTGGTGCTCTTAAACAGGCCGTTGGTCAGGTTTTGCAGCATGTCGCCGGTATCGACCACGATCTGGCCGGGGGTGGTTTGAATGGGTAACCACTGGCCCCCCTCGGTGAGAATCTCTAGCCCAGGGGCGGTGGCTTCGCAGAGCAGAGTGATCAGGTTGATGTCTTCGTGGGGGGCGGCCCGCAAACTGCCGGGGGGCGTTGCCCCCACTGATGGATAGTGGGCCAGGCGCAGTACCGTATCCCCCCCGGTGGCCATGGCCACGAGCCAGTCGCTGGGCTGCCCCAGGTACTCGGCGCAGGCGGCGAGCAGCACCTCGGCGCAGGCCATCAGCTGCTGGTAGAGGCGGGTCATCACCGGGCGAAAGGAGGGCACCTCCTGGGGCCATGGGGCATCAGGAGCGGTGAGGCTCTGGCGGTTGATGTGCCAAAATTCTTTTAGATCGGGCAGGGTGTAGCCCTTGGCCTGCTCGCTGCCAAAGCTCGAAAAGCCCCCCTGATGCTGGGGCAGAGCGTACCGGGTTTTATCGCGATCGCCCAGGGCAAAGAACTCGCTGGCCACCTGATAGGCCCGACGCACCACCTCGGGGGAAACCGGGTGGGGTTCTAAAATGAAGAAGCCGATCTCTTCTAGGGATCGGCCTAGGGTGGCGATCGCCCTCTGTCGTGCCACCGTTGTGCTCAATAGATCGGAGTAAGACACCACGGGAATGGCGGGCCGAGTCATGGTGCTTTCCTTGGGTGCAATAAATGGTTGCAGTAAATTGGCGCAATACAATTGGCGCAATAAAACTTGGGCGCAATAAAACAAGCTGGATGGATTGTAGCAGCCTCGTCGACCGCAGGCTGCCCATAGGCAGAATTAAGGATAATTGGTGGAAATTGCCGCCTAGTGGAGGCAACGCACCATTCATACAACCATCGATACAACGCGGCTGAACAGCTAAATCTACCTGCCAGATCTACCTGTTCAAAGGCCAAACCATAATGCGATAAAGTTGGACTAACAGGTCTACCTAGCCCTTGCCCCGATGACTTACTTGTTCCACTGGTTGTTTCTGTGAATAGATCTTCTGCCCAAGACTCTGGTCAAGACTCTGGCGCAACCTCTGGCGCAACCTCTGGCGCAACCTCTGGCGCAACCTCTGGCCAAGATCCTAGCTCGGTGCTGCGCATCGGCGATCGCGAACTGGCCCCGGCTGATGTCATGCCCCTGCTGCAGCGCTACGGCATGCTGCCTGCCCTGGTTAAAGAAATTGTGATCGACCAGGCGATCGCCGCCCTAGCGATCTCGCCAGAACAGCTCACCCAGGCCCTAGAACAATTTCTTCAGGCCAACCAGGTGACCACCCCTGAGCAGCGCCAGGCGTTTTTAACCCAGCGGTGCCTCACCGAAGCCGACCTAGCAGCCCTAGCCGAGCGCGCCCACAAGCTGCAGCAGTACAAAGCCGAGACCTGGGGGCCTAAGGTCGAGTCGCACTTTCTACAGCGCAAGGCCAGCCTAGATCGAGTGCTCTACTCACTGATTCGCACCCGCGATGGGGGGCTGGCCCAAGAGCTTTACTTTCGCATTCAAGATGACGGTCAGCCCTTTGCCGATCTGGCCCGCCAGCATTCTGAAGGGCAGGAGGCCCAAACCGGCGGGCTAATTGGCCCGGTCGAGCTGTCAGTGCCCCACCCGACCCTGGGCCGCATGCTCTCGATTAGCCAGCCGGGTCAGCTGTGGCCCCCAACTCGGGTCGGCGAGTGGTTTGTGGTGGTGCGCCTAGAGAAATTTTTGCCCGCCCGTCTCGATGAACCCACCCGCCAGCGCCTGTTGGACGAGCTGTTTAACGCCTGGCTAACACAGCAGGTACAGGCGGCGCTGAAGGAAAATGCATCGCCGATAGCGAGCTGACAAGAGCGAGCTGACAAGAGCGAGCTGACAAGAGCGGCACTTGGGGATAACTGGACAGTGCGAGGTTCTCTGCGCGCGGGGGATGTCAAGAAAAAACGACCTGTTTGGCGGGGTGGCGGCGGCGTTGGCGAGCGAGTCGATTGTGCAGGACTCTATTGGGGGCGATCGCACCGTGATTGATTTGATCTCAAGTTTTACCCACCGCTGCCACCGCCTGGGTCAGTCTCAGCGGCGGCAGCGGTGGGCGCAGTGTACCCATTAAAGCGGCGCTATAACCCCAGCCGCGCGGCAATGGTGGCCATCACCGATTGGCTGAGGGCCTCGTAGTCGTAGCCACCTTCGAGGCCAAAGAGAATCTTGTCGGTGACGCTGAGGCACTGGCGGGTGAAGGTGCCATAGTCTTGAGGCCTGAGATTAACGCTGGCTAGGGGGTCAGCGGTATTGGCGTCGTACCCGGCGCTGACGATCAGCAAGTCGGGGGCAAAGCCTTTGAGAAAGGGAATCACCTTCTGCTCAAAGGCCTCTATGTAGTCGCCGCTGGCGCTGCCGGGGGCCATGGGCAGGTTGAGCACGTTGTGGTGCAGGCCGGTTTCGCCGCTGTGGCCGGTGCCGGGGTAGGCGGGCATTTGGTGGAGCGAGCAGTAGGCGATCGCCGCATTTCCCTCAACCAAGGCCTGGGTGCCGTTGCCGTGGTGTACATCCCAGTCGAGAATGGCAACGCGGTTAATGCTGGATTTTTCTAGGGCGTAGTGGGCGGCGATCGCCGCGTTAGCAAACAGACAAAAGCCCATGCCGCGATCGCGCACCGCGTGGTGCCCCGGCGGTCGCGCCAGCACAAAGGCTGAATCCCCGGTTTCTAGCACATAATCAACGCCGTCGAGCCAGGCGCTCACCGCCAGTCGCGCCACCGCGTAGCTGCGCTCAGACACCACCGTATCGCCGTCGATGTGGCCACCGCCTGTGTGGGCAATCTCCCGCAGGGCGGCGACGTAGCGAGGGTTGTGGATCTGGGCAATCAGGCTATCCACAGCCTTTCGCTGCTTGACCGGGGTGGGTTCCTGCCAGTCGAGATGATCGGCCCAGGGCACACCCTCCAAAGCGGCCACAACGGCTGTCAATCGACCCGCATTTTCGGGGTGAAAACTACCGGTGTCATGGTCTAAAAAATCTGGCGAATAGATGATGGCAAAATCGGCCAAAGCGAGGGCGTGGTGCACGGCAAACTCAGGGGGGATGAACTACTGCAAATTAGGCGTGGAACTAAGGCGGTGAAACGACGCTAAATCAGTGACCCTGCGCCCTTGGCTACACCATAGCGCCCGATGATTTGAACCGGGGAATTCGTGCTAAAATATAGCCTACATGAGTCCGCAAAAAACATACTGATTAAGCGCTATTCAGCACCGCTCGGTGTGAGGGTCTGACTAGCGCTTTGTCGTTCGCAAATTCGGAGTTTTTAGAGCCTATGGCAACCCCAGAAGAGCGCATCGTCCCTACCGATCTGCGCGTCGAAATGCAAAGCTCTTACCTGGAATACGCCATGAGCGTGATCGTGGGTCGGGCGCTGCCAGATGCCAGGGACGGGCTCAAGCCAGTGCATCGCCGTATTCTCTACGCCATGCACGAGCTGGGTTTAGCCGCCGATCGCCCCTTTCGTAAGTGCGCCAGGGTAGTCGGTGAGGTGCTGGGTAAGTACCACCCCCACGGCGACACGGCGGTGTATGACGCCCTGGTGCGCATGGCCCAAGACTTCTCCATGCGGGTGCCGCTGATCAATGGCCACGGCAACTTTGGCTCCATCGACAACGACCCCCCGGCGGCAATGCGATACACCGAGTGTCGTCTGCAATCGCTGACCAGCGACTCGCTGCTGCAAGACATCGAGTCGGAAACGGTCGATTTTGCCGACAACTTCGACGGCTCTCAGCAAGAACCCGTGGTGATGCCCTCGCGGCTGCCCCAGCTGTTGCTCAACGGCTCCTCCGGCATTGCCGTGGGCATGGCGACCAACATTCCGCCCCACAACCCCGGCGAGCTGATCGACGGCGTGATTGCGCTGATCAACAACCCCGAGATCTCCACCGCCGAGCTGATGGAGATCATTCCCGGCCCCGACTTCCCTACGGGCGGGCAGATTTTGGGCCGCAGCGGCATTCGCGACGCCTACATGACCGGGCGCGGCTCGGTCACCATGCGCGGCGTCGCCAGCATGGAAACCATTGAGCACCGGGGTCGGCCCGATCGCGAAGCCATCATCATCACTGAGCTGCCCTACCAGACCAACAAGGCGGGCATGATCGAGCGGATCGCCGAAATGGTGAACGAGCGCCGCCTGGAGGGAATTTCCGATATTCGTGACGAGAGCGATCGCGACGGCATGCGCATCGTCATCGAGCTCAAGCGCGACGCCTACCCCCGCGTGGTGCTCAACAACCTCTACAAGCAGACGCCGCTGCAAAACAACTTCGGCGTCAACATGCTGGCCCTGGTCAACAGCGAGCCTCAGCTGCTCGGCCTCAAGCGCATGCTAGAGGTGTTTGTAGAATTTCGCGAAGAAACCATCATTCGCCGCACCCGCTACGAGCTGCGGCGGGCCCAAGAAAAAGACCACCTGCTCCAGGGCTACCTGATTGCCCTGGAAAATTTAGACGCCATCATTGCCCTGATTCGCGGCGCGGCCGATACCCCCACCGCCAAGCAAGAGCTGATGGATACCTACAGCCTGTCAGACTTGCAGGCCGACGCCATTCTGCAAATGCAGCTGCGCCGCCTCACCGCCCTAGAGGCCGACAAAATTCAGCGGGAGCACGATGAGCTAGTCGCGCAAATTACCGATCTGCAAGACATTTTGGCTCGGCGCGAGCGCATTCTTGAGATCATCACCACCGAGCTGGGCGAGCTTAAGGCCAAGCACAACAGCCCCCGCCGCACCGTGATCGAAATGGACGATGCGGAACTCACCGACATCTCCCTGATTGCCAACGAGCAGGTGGTGATTTTGGTCACCGACCAGGGCTACATCAAGCGCATGCCCGTGGCCACCTTTGAGGCCCAGAGCCGCGCCACCCGAGGCAAAGCCGGGGCCAAGATGAAGGAAGACGACGGCGTGCAGCACTTCATCACCTGCTACACCCACGACTACCTGCTGTTCTTTAGCGATCGCGGCGTCACCTACGCTCTGCGGGCTTACCAGATCGCCGAGGGTTCTCGCGCCGCACGGGGTATGCCGATCGTGCAAATGCTGCCCATTCCCAAAGAAGAGGCGATTACCTCGGTGCTGGCGGTGCGCGAGTTCACCGACGAAGACTACCTGGTAATGCTCACCCAGGGCGGCTTTGTGAAGAAAACGGCGCTGTCGGCCTTTAGCAATATTCGCACCAACGGGCTGATCGCCATCTCCCTCGAAGAGGGCGACCACCTCAAGTGGGTGCGCCTGGCCCGCAACACCGACAGCATTTTGATCGGCTCGCGGCGGGGCATGACCATTCACTTTAAGGCCACCGACGACCAGCTGCGGCCCCTGGGGCGACCCACTCGCGGCGTGCGGGCGATGTCTCTGCGCGACGGCGACGAGCTGATCAGCATGGATATTTTGCCCAGCCAGGTGGTCGAAGCGGTTGTGCAGGCTACTGAGTCGGGTAGCAACAGCGACGATGATGACGATACCGTGACCAGCGGTAGCGAAGATGGCCCCTGGGTGCTGGTGATTACGGCCTCGGGCCTGGGCAAGCGGGTGCCGGTGGCCAAGTTCCGTCTGCAAAACCGGGCCGGTATGGGCCTGATGGCGATCAAGTTTCGCAAGGGCGACGACACCCTGGCCTCGCTGCTGGTGGTGGGCGAGGGCGATGAGCTAATGCTGGTCACCAACCGGGGCATCATCATTCGCCAGCGGGTGAACGATATCTCGATTCAGTCGCGACCAGCGACCGGGGTGCGCTTGCAGCGGCTCGACGCAGAGGATGCGATCGCCGCCGTTGCCGTGGTGCCCCCTGCCCTGCAAATCGAGGGTCTCGACGATGCTGATGAGCCTGGCGCTGAGGAGTCTGCTGAAACGGGTGCGATCGAGGTGACGGCTGAGGCATCGACCGAGGAGGAGTAAACCAAAGGTTTATCTACTGCCGGGTCGATCAGCCCACAGGTGGTCGTGTGGTTATCTCCGCGCCCCTTTGCGATCGCGCTGATCAACCCGGCGGTGGTGCAGCCCTGCTGAGTTCAAGGTGCTCGGTTCACGACCTGCTTTAAACCGGACACCTTAAACCCTGAACCCTAGGCAGCTAGGTCATAGGGTCACTCAGCAGTCTCTCCATGCCAAAGATCGTCAAAGGCGGAACCTATGCCCCTTGTAAATCTGGTTAAAATTCCCATTCAAACCATCAATCTCTCACCAGGGAGCCACCTGCTGATTGAGGATGTCACCTGGGAGCAATACGAGACGCTGCTGGAAGATTTAGGCGAGGATCGACATATTCCACGCATTAACTACTGCAACGGCACGCTAGAACTCATGGCCCCGCTACCCGCCCACGAACGCCCCCGCCGCATCATTGCTGATATTGTCAAAGCTCTTTTGGATGCCCAAGGGCGGGATTGGGAAGATTTTGGCGCAACCACCTTCAAAAAGCTGAAAAGGGCAGGGCTAGAGCCAGACACTTGTTTCTATATTCAAAATGCAGAACGGGCTAGAACTTTAATGCGCATGGATATGGCCTCAGACCCGCCCCCAGATTTGGCGATTGAGGCGGATGTGACGTCTAAAACTACGCTCGATGCCTACGCCATTCTAGAAGTACCTGAAGTCTGGATTTACGACAACGGCAAACTTACTATTTATCTCCTCGATAACGGTGACTATCAGTGTTCTGCCGAGAGTGTGGTTTTGCCAAATTTCTTGATTATTGAGCTGGTTCCTAAACTGGTGGCTCAGGCCTTTGCCACGGGCACCAGCACGATGCTGCGCGCCCTCAGACAGCAGCTGCAATCGGGTGAGCTAGCGCTGTGATGATGGATGGTTCAGCGATCGGGGCGATCGCCTGTAGTGAGGATATCCACAAGATCGTCTACCAGGCGATCGCGCTCTACCGGAGTAATCTCATACTTCCAGAATATTGTGTTTAGCTAGCAGCATGTAGCAAGAGCGACTGAGAAGCGCAACGTTGCCCCTGATCACCACAGTGGTGGCCTATCCTAGAGGCTGCTGAACAATGGATGGGTGGGGATTGTCAATGGATTGGATGCGTCCTAATCGACGATGGGGGCTGTGGCCAATGCTGGCTGCGGTGTTGATGGTGGCGTTGACCAGTTGTGCCATACCCCAGCTCAAGGCCGAAGATCGGCTGTTTCTGCCCGTCGTCGTCGACCTGCTCGATGTTTACAACCTGCCCCCCCAAGAGTTTCAGGGCACTACAGTCGGCGGGCTGTCGGCCCTGACCTACGATCGCCCCCGCAATCTGCTCTACGCCCTCTCCGACGATCGCAGCCGGTTTGGCCCCGCTCGGTTCTATACCCTAGCCGTCACCCTGGGCGGTAGCGCTAGCCAGCCCCGGTTTGACACCGTCAGCATCGAACGTTTCACCCCCCTGCTCGATGCCGACGGCAACCCCTACCCCAGCGGCAGCGTCGACCCCGAAGGTATAGCCCTGTCGCCCCGCGACACGCTATACATCACCAGCGAAGGAGATGTGCAGCAAAACGCGCCGCCCTTTATCGGTGAGTTTGACCGCCAGACGGGGCAGGTGATCTCGACCCTGCGGCTGCCGGAGCGATTTTTGCCCGACAACCCCGACAGCCCCACTCGCGGCGCGCAAAACAACCTCAGCTTTGAGGCGCTGACGGTGACCGGGTCGCCCGGCGCGGGCATGGTCGAACCCTTTCGGCTGTTTGCCGCCACCGAGTCGGCCCTGGTGCAAGATTACGACGATGACCCCAGCCAGCCCCTCAACAGCCGCTTTTTGCACTATTTGATTGGCGACGACCAGTCCACGCTGATTGCCGAGCACCGCTACCCACTTGAGCTAGAGCCGTCTGGAGCAGTGGTCAACGGTCTGACGGCCCTGCTGTCAATTGATTCGGGCGGCCATTTCCTCGCCCTAGAGCGGGCCTTTGGCCTGCGGGGGTTACAGGTCAAGCTGTTTCAGCTGGCGACCGGCGGCGCAACCGATACTTCAACCATCGCCAGCCTGCGGGGCGATGTCTCGGGCACGGCCCCCATTCGCAAGCAGCTGGTGCTCGACTTTGCCGACACCCCCCTGGCGGTAGATAACCTGGAGGGCATGACCCTGGGGCCGCGCCTGCCCGACGGCAGCCAGAGTTTGTTAATGGTGAGCGACAACAACTTCGAGGGCGATCGCGCTACCCAGCTGCTGCTCCTGCGTTTGCAGATGTAGGGCTTCTATCCCGCAAAAACATCCTCTAGACAATGGCTGACGCACATCTGCCCAGAGGATGTGGCGCTACCGTTCCCAGAAACGGTCTTATTCAAAATCCGATTTGTAAACCCCAATTCTAATCAGGAAACCCGTAGGGGCGCAGCATGCTGCGCCCCTACATATCGGGGATATTCTTTCGGGATTTGGTATTAAAAAACCTGATTAGCTAGCAGCGCTGCCGATCGCCCCTTTTAGAGCCGCAATCCCCTGCTCGACGCTGGCCCACAGGCCCATGTCAGGCTCTTGACCGGCTATTTCGCGAGTGCCAACAAAGTAAAGCACGCCTTTGAGCACCTCTTGGTGGGCACGATTTTCAAAGTTAACTTTGTTGAGCGGCTCCATAGCATCTTGAAGCGTGTCGCTCAAGGTTTGACCTACTTTGTGCAGCACCAAACCCGTCATCACCTGCTGGTGCTTCAACAATTCAAGCTGAAAAAACTTGTCGTAGGGGGATAATTCTGAACCAGCCATCATTTTAATGACGGCCTCAGCATGTTTTTGGGTGATATCGCGCGGCGCGGCTGCGGAGCCTAGTTTGGTCACAGCCTCTTCGATGTTGCCGAGGTTTTCGCGATCGCTCTTTAGCATCCCTTCAAGACGCTCACGAATGGTGCGATCGCTGGTGGCCGCCATTAGCTTTTGCTCGCTGTCAATCAAGACAGTTTGGAAAAGCTTTAGGTCAGCAAGCTTGGTTGCTAAGGTTGTCATATCAGTCATTAGATGTCTTTCCTAACTGGAAGTTTGATAGGGTGTGATTGACTCACAATCTTTATGGTTCCGTAAGAATTCAGGGGTACCCTCTCTCTTTGGAAAGGTTCGGGGCGAAAGCCATCTCTACCGTTTGCACCAGCTGGGCAGAAATCGATCCGCTAGGCCAACTCCCCCCGCTCCAGCGGCTCGTCTGCCTCGCGACGGACGGCGAATAGTCAGCCCGCAGCCACTGGAGCGAAAACAACGTCTCTGGCTGTCTGCTGCGCCCTGCGCTCTTTTGAGACCTTAGAGCAGGCGCAGGCTGTGCTCTTGCAACGGGAGCTGATCGAAACACCCCCCAGGGCTACGGCATTCAAATTGAGCTGATTCGCTTCTAGTTGACGGACGGTTTTAGAACGGCTTGCCCTTTTCGTCGCGCTGCCGCTTTAGGGCTTCTTCGTACCACTCCAGCTCATCTAAAAAGGAGCCCAGGTGTTTGATCAGCGACTCATCCTGGGGCTGCCCGTCAGCATCGAGGGCTGCGGTAATTTTTGAGATCGCAAACATCGAAGAAATGGTGGGCATACCCATCTCCCCCAGCATCACCCGCAGGTGCACGGCGGCACGCACGCCCCCAAAGCCACTCACCGAGTACGACACAATCCCCGCTGGGCGAAAGTAATACTCTTCCAAAAAGTGATCCATCAGATTGCTCAGCCCCGGCTGAACAGAGTGGTTGTATTCGCCCGTCACCACCACAAAGCCATCGGCGGTGCGAATATGCTCGGCTAGCTGCTCCATTTTGGCCGGGGCCTGGCCGGGTTCATACTCTTTATACATGCGATCAAGCAGGCCAAAGTCATACTCCATGGCATCGGCAAACACGGTGGTGTGGCCGCGTTGGCCCAGCTGATCGAGCAAAAATTTGGCCGCCCGAATGCCGTTGCGATCGCGCCGATAAGAGCCGTAGAACACTACTGTTTTAAATGCCATAAACAACCTTTATTCATGGAATGATTTGGGCCTACACTAGCGCACCAGACGAGGATAGAGCCTCCCACAAAAGGCGATCAGCACAGCGGCCACGCCCACCAAAATCGAAAGGCTCAGCCCCAGGCTGTAGCTGCCTGCCGGTTCCACCAGCATTAGCTGGCGCAGCGCATCCACCATATAGGTCAGCGGGTTGAGCCGCGACACCACCTGCAACCAGGCGGGCATGATTTCAATCGGGTAAATCGCGTTGCTGGCAAAAAACAGCGGCATCATCATCAGCTGCCCTACGCCCATTACCCGCTCGTGGGTCTGCGCCCAGCAGGCGACGATCAGCGAAAAAGTCGAAAACAGCGCCGCCCCTAGCATCACCACCGTGGCCACGCCAAAAATTGCTGCGGGATTCCAGTTGATACCCACCCCCATCAGAGCGGCCACCATATAGATGATCACCAGCTGCGACAGACACCGAATCCCGGCCCCGATCGCCTTGCCCAGCACCAGCGCCGACTTGGGCGCGGGGCTGACCATCAGCTTGTGCCCTGTTGCCCCTGCTAGAGCATGGCGATGCGATCGCACAGCACATCCGCCTCCTCTTCCATAAAGTGGGTGGTGAGAAACACCGTGGTGCCGTAGTCGCGCCGCAGCTGCAAAATCAGCTCCCACATAGTTTTGCGGGCCACCGAGTCTAGCCCCACGTAGGTCAGCGCAGCCTGAATGCGCTCCAGCCGCTGCCGCCGGGGCACCCCGTAGAGCTTGGCCAAAATCAGCAGATTTTCGTAGCCGGTCAGGGTGCCATCCACCGATAGCGCCTGGGGCACGTAGCCAATCCGGCGCTGCACGTCCACTCGCTGCCGGCCCAGGTCAAACCCGGCAATGGTGGCTCGTCCGCCGCTGGCGGGCAGCAGGGTGGTGAGCATTTTAATCAGCGTGCTTTTGCCTGCCCCATTTGGCCCCAGCAGGCCAAACACTTCACCTGGTTCCACAGCCAGGGAGAAGCCGTCTACCGCTGTTTTTGGCGCTGTTTTGGGGCCGAAGCATTTAGTGAGTGCTTGAATGTCAATCATCGCCATAGGGTTGGGGAGTGGATGGGTATGGTAGGGGCAGACCCATGTGTCTGCCCTGGGCATGGATAGGGCCAGGGGGGATCTGCATCGGGCATCTTCTTCCCATGAAAATCATTCCTTTGAAGCCTCTTGCCCAGCAGTCAGGCCGTCGTCAATCCCCTCATCGAACAAGTCGCCCAAGATCGCCAGCCCCGCCTGCACCTGCTGAAGCTGTACTTCCGATAGCCCCGCCAGTTGATCGGCCACGGTCGCCAATGCCGCGTCGTAAACCCGCTCCATCTCCGCTGTGCCTGCCGCAGTCAGGGTGAGAATGATCCGCCGTCGTTCTTTAGGATCACTGATGCGGTTAACTAGCCCCCGCTGCACTAGGCGCTCGACCATGGCCGACATAGTGGGCCGGGTGACATCTAAGTAGTCAGCCGCCTCGGATAGAGAGGACTGCGATCGCCGCCTGAGAAAATACAGCACCCGCAGTTGCGACAGCGACAGGTGGGGCTTGCCGTGGCTGCGAATGCCCGCTCGCAAAAACCTTGTCACCGCAGGCACCACGGTCATGATATCGGCCGCGCACTGGCTTGGGCTAAGGGCTTGGGTAATCAACGGAGAGAATAACCTTGCGGCATGATCTTGCGACATGATAGTTAGCTAAGCTAATAATTAGTTTAGCTTAGTAATTTCAAATTGTGGGCGAGGTAAAGGCATAAGCCAAGCTATTCCAGGCCCGCAGAAGTGGCCTTAATAGGGCTTTAATCGTGGATATTCAGGTTGTTGTCAGCAGAAAAACTGTCGATCCCTCAATCTTTTGTTCGGTGGTTTACAGGTTCGCTAAACCTGGTAGATTGTCTTGGTATCGGCAAAACGAATGAAGCATTGCTATGAAAGTCCTTGTAATTGGCGGCGACGGCTATTGCGGGTGGGCAACTGCCCTATACCTCTCCAATCGCGGCTACGAAGTCGGGATTCTTGATAGCTTAGTGCGGCGTCACTGGGATGCTCAGCTTCAGATCGAGACCCTGACCCCCATTGCCCCCATTCAAGCCCGCCTACAGCGGTGGAAAGATCTCACCGGCAAGCACATCGACCTCTACGTGGGCGACATCAACGACTACTCCTTCTTAGAGAAGACCATGTTGGAGTTTGAGCCGGGTGCCGTGGTGCACTTCGGCGAGCAGCGCTCGGCCCCCTTCTCGATGATCGACCGTGAGCACGCGGTGCTGACCCAGGCCAACAACGTGCTGGGCAACCTCAACCTGCTCTACGTGCTGCGCGACCGCTTTCCCGACTGCCAACTGGTCAAACTGGGCACCATGGGCGAGTACGGCACCCCCAACATTGACATCGAAGAGGGCTACATCACCATTGAGCACAATGGTCGCAAAGATACCCTGCCCTACCCCAAGCAGCCCGGTTCGTTCTACCACCTCAGCAAGGTGCACGACTCCCACAATATTCACTTTGCCTGTAAGGTGTGGGGCCTGCGCGCCACCGACCTCAACCAGGGCGTGGTCTACGGCGTGCTCACCGAAGAAACCGGCATGGATGAACTGCTGATCAACCGCCTCGACTACGACGGCGTGTTTGGCACCGCCCTCAACCGCTTCTGTGTGCAGGCGGCGGTGGGGCACCCCCTTACCGTCTACGGCAAGGGCAGCCAGACCCGTGCTTTCTTAGACATTCGCGACACCGTGCGCTGTGTGGAAATTGCGATCGCCAACCCCGGCGACCCCGGCATTTTCCGCGTCTTCAACCAGTTCACCGAAATGTTTAGCGTTGGCGACCTGGCCCTGATGGTGAAGAAGGCGGGCAACACCCTGGGCGTTGATGTCGAAATCGACCACATCGCCAACCCCCGTGTGGAAGCCGAAGAGCATTACTTCAACGCCAAAAACACCAACCTTCTAGATCTGGGTCTACAGCCCCACCTGCTGTCTGACTCGCTGCTCGACAGCCTGCTCAATTTCGCAGTTAAGTACAAAGATCGCGTCGACAAAAACCAGATTCTGCCCAAGGTTAAGTGGCGGCGCGACTAGTGAATAAATGGGCCAAATTCACGCTGTGACTTTGGCCCATTTATGAGTTTATTCTTCCATTTCCAACTATCTTCCTTACCCCCCCCCGGATTGTTATGCGGATTGCTATCTTCACCGAGACTTTTTTGCCGAAAGTTGATGGCATCGTAACCCGTCTTAAGCACACCGTCGACCATTTACAGCGTCAGGGTAACCAGGTTTTAGTTTTCTCCCCCGACGGGGGCCTAACCGAATATCGGGGGGCAAAAATTCACGGGGTTTCTGGGTTTCCGCTGCCCCTCTACCCAGAGCTAAAGTTGGCCCTGCCTCGCCCTTCCATTGGTGAAGCGCTAGAAGATTTTCGGCCCGATCTAGTCCATGTGGTGAACCCGGCAGTTCTCGGGCTGGCGGGCATTTACTACAGCAAAACCCTAGATCTGCCCCTGGTGGCGTCGTACCATACCCACCTGCCCAAATACCTAGAGCACTACGGGCTGGGCATGCTCGAAGGGGTAATGTGGGAGCTGATCAAGACCATGCACAACCAGGCCCAGATCAACCTGGTGACCTCCACCGCGATGCAGACCGAACTGTCGGAGCACGGCGTTGAGAACATTGAGGTGTGGCAGCGGGGAGTCGACACCGAGCTGTTTCGGCCAGAGCTGGCCAGTGCTGAAATGCGCGATCGCCTCACGGAGGGCCACCCCGAAGCCCCGCTGCTGTTATATATTGGTCGCCTCTCCGCCGAAAAAGAAATCGACCGCATCAAGCCCGTGCTCCAGGCGATTCCCAATGCGCGGCTGGCCCTGGTGGGCGATGGCCCCTACCGCGCTGAGCTAGAAACCCACTTTGAGGGCACGCCGACAAATTTTGTGGGCTACCTGGGCGGCGAAGACCTGGCCTCCGCCTATGCCTCCGCCGATGCCTTTGTGTTTCCCTCTCGCACCGAAACCCTGGGCCTGGTGCTGCTAGAGGCCATGGCGGCGGGCTGCCCGGTGGTGGCGGCCAACTCTGGCGGCATTCCCGATATTGTGACCGATGGCGTCAACGGATTTTTGTTTGACCCCACCGATGAGTCTGGGGCAATCATGGCTACCCGCCGCCTGATCGAAGCCACCGTCGAGCGTGAGGTTATGCGCCAGAATGCCGTAGCCGAGGCAGAACGCTGGGGCTGGGCTGCCGCCACTCGCCAACTCCATCAGTTTTACCGACAGGTGCTGGCCCAGCGATCGCTGCCTATGGCGGCGTAGGTCACCTAAACTGTAGGTCTAAGCCGCACAATGCTGTTCGCGAGGTTAGCGATGGTTGCAGCTCCTCAATCATTTCTAGTGGTGACCTGGGACAAACTACCCGATGACTTTATCCTCGACGATGAGCCTGTGGATAACATCAACCAGCCTGCGATTGCCGCCGCTCTGACCGAAAGTCTGGAGTTGGCCGGTCGGTTACCCGCCCAGTCGTTGGTGATGACTAACTACGGCCTGTGCGCCACCGTGAACGGCAAAACCGTAGTCAAAGCCCCCGACTGGGGCTATGTACCCCAGATTCGCGCGCCCAGGGAAGCGGTGATCCGTAGCTACACGCCTCAGCTCCAGGGCGATTTCCCTGCGATTGTGATGGAATTTCTCTCGGATACCGAAGGGGGTGAATACTCCGTCAAGCCCACCTATCCCCCCGGCAAGTGGTTCTTTTACGAACAGGTGCTGCGGGTACCCAACTACGTCATCTTTGACCCCGCCAGCGGCCTGCTGGAGGTCTACCGCCTCGACCTGGCGGGTCAGTACAGGCTCAGCCCTGCCAACAACCAGCAGCGCCACTGGATTGACGAGCTGGATTTAGCCCTGGGCCTTTGGCAGGGCAGCCGCGAAAATCGCACCGGCCACTGGCTGCGCTGGTGGACTGAGCAGGGGGATCTGCTGCCCTGGGGCAAAGAACAGGCCGAGCAGGAGCGCCAGCGGGCCGGGCAAGAGCACCAGCGGGCCGAGCAAGAGCGCCAGCGAGCTGATCAGGAGCGCCAGCGGGCCGAACGACTGGCGGCCCAGCTCCGGGCGGCGGGCCTAGAGCCAGAGGAGTAGCCAAATCAGCCGATGCGGCGGGCCAAAATGCTCGGACGAAAGCCGTTGAAGGTTCTGACTGACCTTGATTTCTTGCAGAAAATCAGGCCAGAATAAAGCTATAGCAACGGCAAATACCTGCTCCCATGACCGCCACCACCCCGCAATTTTGTTCACCCACGCCATCGGAACAGCCGAGCCTAGGCAGTCAACAGTCAGCACTGACCGTGGATGTGGCGATCGTGGGCGGGGGCATTGTCGGGCTGACCCTGGCGGCAGCTTTAGCACCCAGCGGCATGACGATCGCCGTGATTGAAGCCCAAACGGCGGCAGCGGCGGCCTCTCGCCAGCGGGCCTACGCGTTCTCGCTGACCTCGGCGGATATTTTTAAGGGGCTGGGTCTATGGCCGCAGATTGGGCCGCACATTTGCCACTTTGACCAAGTACAGCTCTCCGACGGCGACTATGGCGAGGTGGTGCAGTTTTTGCCCACTGACCTGGGCACTGAGGCCGTCTACTACGGGGCCGAGCATCGGGTGCTGATGGCGGCGCTCCAGGGGGCGATCGCCGCCTCACCCCAGATCCACCACCTCTGCGCGGCCACCCTGGGTGATATTCATAACCAAGGAGATGCGGTGCTGGCTGAGGTCAGTACGCCGGAGGGGACGGTGATGGTGCGATCGCCCCTGATCATCGCCGCCGACGGCAAAGGCTCACCCCTGCGACAGTGGGCGGGTATCGGCAGTGTCGGCTGGCGCTATCGCCAATCGTGCGTCACCACGGTCTTAGAGCCTGAACACTCGCACCAAAACATTGCCTACGAGCGGTTTTGGCCCAGCGGCCCCTTTGCCATTTTGCCCCTGCCGGGCCAGCGCTGCCAGGTGGTGTGGACGGCCCCCCACGCCGAGGCCGAGGCTATTCTGCGTCTGTCCGAGACTGAGTTTATGGCTGAGCTAGAGCAGCGCTACGGCAGTCAAATGGGGCAGCTCAAGCGGCTGAGCGCGCCCGCGATGTTTCCGGTGCAGCTGATGCAGTGCGATCGCTACGTGCAGCATCGCCTTGCCCTGGTAGGCGATGCCGCCCACAGCTGCCACCCCGTCGGCGGACAGGGCCTTAACATGGGCATTCGCGATGCCGCCGCCCTGGCCGAAGTGCTGACAGCAGCCTACCAGCGCCGCCAAGACCTCGGCGACATCACCGTTCTGCGCCGCTATGAACGCTGGCGGCGGGTAGAAAACTGGGTGATTCTCAGCTTTACCGACCTGCTGACCCGAACCTTCTCAAATCAGGTTTTGCCCGTGGTGGCAGCGCGCCGGGCCGGGCTGTGGACGCTGAGCCGCGTGCCCTTGCTCAAGCGGTTGGCCCTGCGGCTGATGACCGGTCGCCTGGGGCGAGTGCCCCAGCTAGCCCGCCTAGGGCAGCACCAGCTAGATTAGGCATTTCTCTTGCCCCAGCACAAAGCCCTCCAATGTTGGAGGGCTTTGTGCTGGGGGTTTCCCAACTGAGGAGTATGAGGGCAGGTTGCATGGGAGACCGTGCAACATTCCGACTGCTGTGATTAATGTCCAGCTAGTACTGATACTGCGCCTCTGACCGGGTATAGTCGCGCAGGGGAATGGCGCGGTTTAGAGACAAGTTTTTAGCAAATCTAAACAGGCTGTCGTAATTGCGCTGACTGCAAATTAGGCGACCATCGCCAGCGTATTGGCCACCGTCATCGCGCAGCTCGACGGCAAAGTCAGACACGTAGACAGAAAAAATTCGGGTTGCAGCGTTCATTGGTTTAGCGACCTTTGGTAAGAACTATCGAGCGCAGTGACGATTCCTCACACACAACGTCAAACTCAAGACGGAGCCTAGCTATTCTCTGGCAGTGCCCTATCTAGGTCAGACTAAAGGCCATGATTTTGGCCGAATTAAACTATTAAGAGGGTTTGATGTTTTCTGGGTCTACGTAGTAGCAGGCCGCACTGTCTAAACAGATACGCGCCCAGCCGCCATCGCTGACATCAACTAGCTCATAGGTTGTGTCTTGAACAAAGAAACCGCGGTGATCCCTAGTGCCAGGCAGCACAGAGAAGCGGTAGTTGCCGTCGTTTAGGGTGTTCATGGTGAATTCTTATGGGAGGATTTTAAATGGCCAGGAAACGTTTCCTGACTTCTCAATTTTATATGAAGAGAATGTAAGGGAAGTATGTTTTTTGCAAATTAATTTTAATCTTTACCTTGAATTCCGAAATTGTTGCCTCGAATACGGTTGCAAAAAATTCTTCATCAACAAATGTGACAATTGTATTTTTAATCAGTTTGCTGCGGCGCGACTTGCTACGGCGCAACCATGCGCTCAGCCACCCTCAGCTTGGCCGAGCGGGCGCGAGGGTTTTGGCTGATTTCGTCATCGGCGGCAATCACGGGCTTTTTAGTAATGACCTTAAACTCTGGGGAGTCTTTCAAGCTGTGCTTCACCAGGCGATCTTCCAGGCTGTGGAAGCTAATGATCACGAGCCTGCCCTCAGGGGCTAGCCAGGTGGGGGCCACCTTCAGCAGGGTTTCAAGCACCTCTAGCTCGCGGTTCACGGCTATTCTCAGTGCCTGAAAGGTGCGGGTGGCGGGGTGAATGCGGCCATAGCGGTAGCTGCGGGGCACCGAGTAGGCGATCGCCTCGGCCAGGTCGGTGGTGGTTTGCCAGGGGCGCTGGTCAACGATTTTGCGGGCAATGCGGCGAGAGAGCCGTTCTTCGCCATAGGTGTAGATCAAATTGGCCAGCTTGGTCTCGTCCCAGTGGTTGACGATGTCGGCGGCGGTGAGCTCTTGGCGCGGGTCCATGCGCATGTCGAGGGGGGCGCTCTGACGAAAGCTAAAGCCGCGATCGCCCAGGTCAAGCTGCACCGAGCTCACTCCCAGGTCAGCTAAAACACCGTTGAAGGGTGGGCTGGAGGGTTTGAACTCGGCAAAGTTGCCGTGCCAGTAGGTGACGCGGGGGCCAAACTCGGCCAGGTTGTCTTGGGTGGCGGCGATCGCCGCCGCATCTTGATCCACCGCCACCAGGCTCACCGTAGGGTCAGCTTCTAGCATCAGACGACTGTGACCGCCGCCCCCCGCCGTGGCGTCTAAGTAGCGGCCACCGGGCTGAATGTGCAGTCCTTCGATCACCGCCCCAGGCAGCACCGGTATGTGGTGAAACTCCGACTCTGCCATGGCCAACGCCAGCCTCTCTCTCTACCTCGCCTTCTGTCTCGCCTTCCGTCTCGCCAACTCAGGCGATACCCATTAAGATACTTAAAGATACAGCAGAACTAGGCTCTGACTCTTAGGTAGCCCCTATGTCAATCATTGAAACTAAGACCGAACCCATGGTGCTCAACATGGGGCCGCACCACCCCTCGATGCACGGGGTACTGCGGCTAATTGTCACCCTCGACGGCGAAGATGTAATCGACTGCGAGCCGGTGATTGGCTACCTGCACCGGGGCATGGAGAAAATTGCCGAAAGCCGCACCAGCCTCATGTTTGTGCCCTACGTCAGCCGGTGGGACTATGCGGCGGGAATGTTTAACGAAGCCATCACCGTCAACGCCCCCGAGAAGTTGGCCGATATCCAGGTGCCCAAGCGGGCCAGCTACATTCGCGTCATCATGCTGGAGCTAAACCGCATCGCCAACCACCTGCTGTGGCTTGGCCCCTTCTTGGCCGACGTGGGCGCTCAGACACCCTTCTTCTATATCTTTCGCGAGCGCGAGATGATCTACGATCTGTGGGAAGCCGCCACCGGGAGCCGCCTGATCAACAACAACTACTTTCGCATTGGCGGTGTCGCCGCTGACCTGCCCTACGGCTGGATCGACAAGTGCTTAGATTTCTGCGACTACTTTTTGCCCAAGGTTGACGAGTACGAAAAACTAATCACCAACAACCCCATTTTTCGCCGCCGCATTGAGGGCATCGGCACCATCACCCGCGACGAGGCGATCAACTGGGGGCTGTCTGGCCCCATGCTGCGCGGCTCCGGCGTCAAGTGGGATTTGCGCAAGGTCGACCACTACGAGTGCTACGACGACTTTGACTGGGAGGTGCAGTACGAAACCGCAGGTGACTGCATGGCCCGTTACCAGATTCGGGTGCGTGAGATGCGCGAATCAGTGAAAATTATTCGCCAGGCCTGCCAAGGTCTGCCCGGTGGCCCCTTTGAAAACCTAGAGGCCAAGCGCATGGCCGAAGGCCCTAAGTCAGAGTGGAACAGCTTTGACTACCAGTTCATCGGCAAAAAAATCCCCCCCACCTTCAAAATTCCGGCTGGGGAGCACTATGTGCGCATAGAGACTGGCAAGGGCGAGATGGGCGTGTTTATTATCGGCAACGACAACATCTTCCCCTGGCGGTTTAAGATTCGCGCCCCTGACTTTAACAACCTGCAAATTTTGCCTCACCTGCTAAAGGGGGTGAAGGTGGCCGATATTATGGCGATCTTGGGCAGCATCGACGTGATCATGGGTTCGGTAGACCGCTAGGGGCCACACCCCGACGCAGCTTTATGGGCCGATGGTCTACTATGGCGATGGTCTGGTTTTAATTAGCACTGGGGAGAGCGTAGGGCAGCAGCCCTGTTCCCTGGCTAGCTTCTATCCCTGTTCCTGTTAGATCTGTCGCCTGTGACCTCACTGCCTAGCCCTGTCCGCAACCTGGCTCGCCAGCGCCAGATACAGCTTGCCAAGCGGCGGCGGGCCGCTGCGATCGCCGCCCTGCTGCTGCTGGGCGTCGGTGTTGTGGCCGTACAGCCGTTACTGCGCCCATCGCTGCGGCAGCTGCAAAAAACTGTGTGGGTCAGCCATCCCAAACCCCTGGCGATGGCTGGCGGCGACCCCTACGTCCGGGCGCTAATGCGGACTATTTCTGCCGCCGAGTCAAACATCAGCGAACCCTATAATGTGCTCTACGGTGGCCAGCTTGTACCGCAGCTAAACCGCCATCCCAACACTTGCATAGAAATTGTGGCGGGGCCAAACCAAGGGCAGTGCACCACCGCCGCCGGGCGATACCAGTTTTTAACCACCACCTGGCAAGAAAAAGCTCGCCAGTATCACCCCAAGGCGTCGAACTGGTTTGGCGGCTTGGGCGACTACAGTTTTGACCCCGAATCGCAGGATTTGGTGGTGTATCACTGGCTGAGAGATACCTCGGCCTGGAATTTCGATATCCCCACGGCCCTGCGAGAGGAGCGCCTAGATGAAGTGCTGCGCCGACTCTCCGGCACCTGGACTAGTCTGGGCTACGGCATCGAGTCAAACAGCATGACCGCTCGCCTGCCCCGCATCTACGAAAGCCTGCTCAAAGAAGAACTGGAGCGATCTCCCTCGGGGCAGATGCCCTAGACGGCCACGCCCCTAAAATGCCCCGCCCCCCAAAATGCGCATTTTGGGGGGCGGAGTGACTTAACTTTAGCCTTGCCACAGGAGACTACAGACAGTGCAGCGGCGATTCCGGAAAGAACCTGCTGATTGGAGACGCCCTGCTCATTTTCAAAGCTAAACTCCTTCTGTCTCCGCAAAGTGGTTGAGACAAAAGGGGTTTAGACTACAGCGATTTTCAGGAATTCCAAATTAAGCTAAGCCGCTTGAACCTGCCGGGGTTTTGGTCTTTTGCGCTCGCTCTTGCGGGTGCCGCCCGCCATTTCGTATTCAGAGCTATCTTTGCCATACCTGGCGGCAACGGCCAGCAGCATTAGCTCAGACAAATCTCGCAGTTTTTTCTCGCCGGCCTGCACACCATTCGCGGCGTGGTCTACCTGAGATAGGGCCTCGTTGTAGGTGGCAATATCAGCTCGCACGGCATCAATGGCCTGGTTATATTCGGCCAGGGTGAGGCCATTACCCAAGTCTAAGTTGGCATTAATGGAACGCATGGCGGCAGCGCGGCGCTGGGCCTGCTCTACTACTTTTGAACTTCTTTTTGGTCTGCCCATTGGTAGAATACTCCCTAACGGTTTACCCTTTGACTATGGCAAACGGGCTTAATCTGTGAACCCCTGAGCAATACGGAATCTGTTCAGCACAAATAAAAAAGGATTCTGCGTATTTTTAGGTAGCAGAGTGAGCGGTGGGCGTTTGGAGTTCGGGTGCATCCCAATTTTGTAAATGTGCTGCGTCATTCCCACGCAGGTGGGAATCCATTTGAGAGAAAGGTCTCTGGTGTAGATTCCCGCCCCGCGCCTTCGCGGGGGCAGGCTCTGCGCGGGAATGACAGGCTAAGCGAAAACCTGGGAGGATCTGAGGCTAGACAAGTGTGTACCTCGCTGAGTCGAGAACTGCTATGGTCTCTTCGACTGCGGCGGCGGCGATGGGCGGTTAGCGCTCTGGGGCATTGGCAAAACCGGGGGGCGCATTGAGGAACCCTGGCACAAGGCTTGATTATCGGGCTGGGTTACTTGATTACGATGGGCGATAGATAAGTAGCGCCCGCAGAAAGCTTGATTCTCTGGCCAGGTTACTTATCTATGGGGTGCGATCGTTAAGTAACGCCTAAGCCAAACTTGATTTCGTTATAGCGTTACTTATGAATGGGGCTTGCGAATCAAGGAACGCCTGGGTGAAGCTTGATTTGCTCAATTGATTGGTTTGGCGGCTTGGCCCACCACTGGATGACCGGCACGGCGGCGATCGCAACGCCAGAGTAAACGAATAATGGCGCGACGCCCCATCCGTCGCCCTTTTGAGCATTGAGTCGTGGCTGAACGGCTATTAGCGTCGGTTTTGCTGGTCATGCTGGTGCTGGTGGAGTTCTGCAAAAAAGTTGCTCTCTGGTTCCCACGAGAATCTCCGTAGGTTGGGTTCTGCTAACGCGCCACCCAACCTACAAGCTAAGACTAAAAAGTCTTTCAATTATTCCGCGTAACTCATTAAAAAATGAACGTGTCTTGGACGGAGCAAAACCCTGATAGTATGCTTTAATTTATTGGTTGCACGTTATTTCCTGCGGATGTTTAATTCCCTTAATCCCTCACGAAGAGACGTTGCCGCTAATAATGTATCGTTTGCTATAAAAATTGACTTCAACAAAAATAGTGAAAGTCCCTCCTTAATCTTATCAGCATTGTCAGAACTTGTAGATATATTCCAAAGGTTAGATAGAGCATTAATCAAAACTATCCCTGTGGATTTGGAGCCCATAGTCCTTCTAGAGGACTTAGAATATAGTTCTATAAAGCTTTGGTTGAAAAACATATTCAAAAAAAGCTCGGATAGTGAGTTAATAGAATACGATCCAAATAAAATTTCTAATTACCTAAATGAATCTCGCTTTGCCATAATAAACTTTGCTGAAAGAACAACAACGATCACCAATAATTCTTTTGACAAGGTTCAAGAAGAAATTTATGAATCCTTGAGTAGAATTAACCCAACTCAAGAGATGCCTATTTATACTGAGATACCTAAAAAAGAAATAATCAGTACCCTGCAAGGTTTTCAAAAATCAATAGAACCACTGAACCCGGAAGATAAAGTGACCTTCATGACTGAGTCAGGGAAAGTGGCGTCTTTAAGGACTTCTTTTAATTTTTCTCCAGAAAATCTGGAAAATGTGTTAACAAGTGAAGTTATCGAAAATAATGATATATTAATACTAAAAATAAAGAAACCAGACTACCTTGGTTCTTCTCAATGGGAGTTTATGGGCGAAAGAGCATTCTTAGCTAAAATTAGCGATATGGAATGGATTCAACGCTTTCATTCTAGAGAGTTTCCGTTGGGTCCTGGAGATAGTATTAAGGCTGAAGTAAAAACCACAGTAAAGTATGATTGGGATAACAATGTTATTGCAAGCAAGCATGAGGTAATGAAGGTCATTAAGGTTATATATACAGAAAAAAGTCAAAATCTATCTATTCTTGATATTAGCCCTTTTGAGGAATAGTAGTTTTCAAAATACTGAATTCATCCTTCGAAGACTATTTATTTATCCTTACTTGTCTTCTATTTGGAATAATCTTTTTTAGCAGTCTTCTATCAAATTTTCCCTCTTCAAAAGCCATGATTATCAATTCTATGTATTTTTCCGATAATTCTTTTTTTGCTTTGGAGTTTGCACAATTTTCTTCAATAGACTTGAATAACTGAATGTGCTTATATATTCTATTTATGTATTGAGATTCTGGCAATTCGTAGAATAAGAGAGGCTCAGACATAGCAAATTGATATGCTTCAAAATCAGACATCAAAAAGCTGCTTATCGAGAAATTTTTCATATTTATAGCTTCATTAGTTGATGCGTCCATGTATATCTGAATTGAGTCTACTAGTGATGATATTTCTTTGTAAAGAGCTTTTCTCAGGTTTTGGACTTTTCGCTTATGTAGAAAAGTGGTCTTAACTGGTTCTGCAAAAAAAGCAGCCAAAAATCCTAACAAGGTGGCTAAGACAGGTTCAATGATGTCGAAATTCATAGAATATAAAACTTAGTTGACTGTAGTTCAGAGTTACTTCAACAATAGCAAACCCCTAGAGACTTATTCTCCAGGGGTTCTTTCCTTCGCTATTCTGCTGCGGGGGCGTATCGTCGGGTGTGTATCGAGATATACTCACCCTCTCTGCCGGTCGGTATCAGCTTTGTCCACCTATCTGGGTCGGCGTAGCCGATCGCCCCGAGCTGATGAATCGTGTCTCGTACCGCTGAGTAGTCGCCTAGGGCTATCAGGCGCACTACCTCTTGCTGCCGTGTGGGCAGTTTAAACTCATACGTCATTTTGTTCACCTTTATCGTCAGAAAAACGGGGAACTTACCTAGCACTCCGTAAAGGTGCGAAACCGATGGGCTAGATCTCCTAAAATAAGGAAAAAGCCGTAGGGTGGGCACTGCCCACCAATCCATTTATTCACCCACCACCAACTCCTCCCGCTCAAACTCAACCGCTGTCTCTTTCTTTTTTCGCTTGCATTCCCAATTCTCCGTAGCTAAGCAAAGACGTTTTGTTGTCGGGTTCCGCAAAAATTGGTCTGCGGTTGAAGGTGACGGCCTCTGTCATAGTTTCGGCCACCTACGACCACCCATGAATAGTTCACCTGAACTACTAAACTCCAAAACCTTGTTCCACAAGGGCTACGGCTTCCTGGGGACTAAGCTTGCTTAGTCTGAGTGGCCGAAACGATGATTAACGCCAAGGTGACCAGGGTGAGAAAGATTGCCCCGCCGGGAGTGTAGGCGCGTTGATAATCGGGCATTTGGGGGTATGGGAAGATACTCTAAGGTAGTGTTCCCGATGGGTTGGTGATAGCTGGGTGGGAAGGTGGGCAGTGCCCACCCTACGGTGCTGCCCTACAACTCAATCACGGTATTACGGGTCGGTTACAGGGGCAGCGCTCCCAAAAATCGGCTGTCTATAATAGGCTCTAGGCTGCTGCTGCGATCCAATCTCAGGTTTGCTGCCCCCCACAATTAGTCTTTTTAGAGACACACCATGGCAAGAGCAAAGACTGGAACAGCCTACCTGCTGTGGGCACTGTGTTTGTTTGGTATCTGCGGGCTACATCGGTTTTATGCCGGGCAGATTGTGTGGGGCATCGTCTACCTGTGTACCTTTGGCTTGTTTGGCATTGGCCAACTCATCGATCTGGTGCTGGTGCCCGGCATGGTCAAAACCCGCAACGATCAGCTGAGGCGGCAGTATTTGGCAGAGTGGAGCGATGACGGTCTGGTGATGCCAGTGCCGATGAATCGAAAGTTGGTCACGGCCGAGGGCGTTGCACAGCCCCAAGACAACTCGATGCAGCAGCTTCTAAAGGCGGCCCACGCCAATGGGGGCAAGCTTTCAAAGGCACAGGTAGCACTCCACACCGGACTGAGCACAGAGCGGGTAGATGCCCTCATTCAGGAGGCGCTGCGCTGCGGCTATGCCGATATCACCAACGATCCAGAATCGGGGGCGGTGCGCTACGTGTTCGATGTGTAGAGACTGCGAAAGCAATCGGACTCGTTCTTTCTCAGGCATCCCCAACCCTACTGCGCCTTCATCCAGGTGAGGCATTTTTGCATGTGCTGGCGCATGGTGGCCTTGTCGGCGTGGTGGCGGCGACCGTGGCCGGGCAGCACCCACTCAAAGTCGTAGGCGACGAGCTTCTCCATCGACTTAATTTGCTCGGGCCAGGAGTACCAGCAGACGCTATAAAAGGCGTGGAGCTGATGCAGGCGCTCTGACCAGGCCAGGTGATCGCCCGTAAAGAGAACGCGATCGCCGTACAGCAATACCGTATGCCCCTTGGTGTGACCCGGTACCGGAATCATCGTGAGGTCGGGGGCTAGTTCAATCAGGTCGGTGCCCTGGAGCGGCATTTCGATGGTGGCTGTACCGGGGCCGATGTCGTCGGCGTGGAGAATGCGATCGCAGCCAAAGCGGTCATGGAACTGCTGGTGATCGGCCACATCATCGCGGTGGGTGAGATAGAGGTAGCGCACCCCACCCAGCGCCTCTAGCTGCTTCACTAAAGGCGCGGCAAAGCGTGGCGAGTCGACCAGCACATTGCCCTCGGGCCGCCGGATGAAATAGCTGGCTGCGCCGTAGGACTTTTCGGAGTGGTAGCCGCAGTGGTAGACATGCTCAATTATGGGAATTGGGAAGCTAGCCTGGGCCGCCTTCATATCCTTGGGCGGGGCCACGGTGCCGATGGAGGCCGTGGGGCAAGCGAGCACCGCTTGTAGAGCCGCCAGTCGTTCTGCGTCTGTTTTTGGCTGGTGGAAGACCGCCGACTGCCCGTCTTTGCGGGTGAAGACATCGGGGGCCATCCAGCGGCAGGTGTCGCAGTCAATGCAAGAGCTATCGACGTAGAGGTCGCCGTCTACGTTTTGGGGGCGGCGCGCAGTGAGGTGAGCCATGGTTGTTACCCATTCATACATTGAGTCTATCGCTGGGGAGGGGCGATCGTGGCGACGAGCAACGGCGGGGGTACTCGCCAGCAACTTGGATACAATAGGGCTACTCAAGCAGGCGATCGCGGGGAACCCGTCATGGTACAAACATCCATTGAACCCTACCTTCTATATCCTGACTCCGACGGTAAACCAATGGCTGACAACACGGTTCAGTATGGCTGGATTGTTTGCCTGGTGACCCATCTCAAGCATTTGTTCAAAGGACAAACTGTCTTTGTGGCAGGAGATTTGCTCTGGTATCTGGAGCAGGTTTTAGAACCACCTGCTCCGGCTCAAGCCCCCGATGTGATGGTAGTTTTGGGGCGTCCTGAGGGCGAACGGGGCAGCTATAAACAGTGGGAAGAGGACAATATCGCCCCCCAGGTGGTGTTTGAAATTTTGTCGCCCAGCAACACGGCCCGAGAAATGCTGAATAAGCAATTGTTCTACCGCAGGCACGGGGTGTTAGAGATGTTTTTCTACGACCCCGACTCCTACGACTTTTGGGGCTTGGTGCGCCCTGACCAAGACTACGATTTTTCACCCGTTACCGCCCTGAACTTTCCCTGGACTTCGCCCACACTGGGGATTCGGCTTGAGATGTTTGACGATGGTTTGGCGGTCTTTTACCCCAACGGCAAGCCGTTTCAAGATCCCGATGTGGTCTTAGCAGAACGGGACAGGGCTCAGCAGGAGCGCGACAGAGCCTTTGCCAAATTGCGGGAACTGGGCATTGACCCATCAGAGCTATAACGTTTTGACGCTGAAAACTGATGAAGTTAGGGCTGTTTTGTCCCTATGGCGATCAAGTCTTTAGCGACACCTGTTTTCCAGCGTGGCCACACAGCTTTCCTTTGCCTAAACGATGTCAAGATGACTACGGTTTAGCAGAAATTCAGAGTAGGATACCTTATATATCGTAGGTGTCTTAGGCTAAACGGTTTAGCCTGAATGCAGGGGCTCAGCAGCATGCCCCACCCCCAGGTTTTTCGTTACGCAAAGGTTCATTGCCCCCATGCCCAACGCCCACCGCACCTTCAAATTTGCCTTGCAGGATGACAAAAACGGCCACAAGTCGTTTGAAATGCCGGGGGCCAAACCCCACTACAACCCCGATCGCCCCGGCCAGGTCGAACACATTGCGCTGGACTTGAGCCTGGATCTTGAAAACAAAATCTGCGAGGGCACCTGCAAAATTCGCATCAACCCGGTGCGCGACGGCGTTAGCAGCTTGACGCTGGACGCGGTGAACCAGCAGATCGAATCGGTCAAGGTGGGCACCGCCAAGCAAGACTTTGACTACGACGGCGAACAACTGGTGGTGCGGCTAAAAAAGCCCACGATCGCAGGCCAGAGCTTTACGGTGGCGATCGCCTATCGCCTGATCCAGCCCGAGCGCGGCCTCTACTTCATTGGCCCCGACAAACACTACCCCGACAAACCTATCCAGGTGTGGACCCAGGGCGAAGACGAAGACTCCCGCTTCTGGTTTCCCTGCTTCGACTACCCCGGCATGCTCTCGACCTCAGAGATTAAGGTGCGGGTACCGGGAGCTTACCAGGTGGTCTCCAACGGCGAGCTGGTGGAAACCACGGAAGATGGCGACTACAAGATTTACCATTGGTATCAAAAGCAGGTGCATCCCACCTACCTGATGGCCCTGGCCGTGGGCGAGTTCGACGTCATCCAAGACCAGTGGCAAGACATTCCTATCACCTACTACGTCGAGAAAGGCCGCAAAGACCAGGGCCAGATCACCATGGGCAAAACGCCGCGCATGGTGGAATTCTTGAGCGAAAAGTATGGCTACCGCTACGCCTTTCCCAAGTACGCCCAGGTGTGCGCCGCCGACTTTATCTTTGGCGGCATGGAAAATACCTCGGTGACGATTCTCACCGATCGCTGTCTGCTGGATGAGCGGGCGGCGATCGACAATCGCGGTTCTGAATCGCTGGTGGTGCATGAGCTGGCCCACCAGTGGTTTGGCGATCTGCTGGTGATCAACCACTGGAGCCACGCCTGGGTGAAAGAGGGCATGGCCACCTACTCAGAAGTGATGTGGACGGAGCAGGAGTATGGCCCCGATGACGCCGCCTACTATCGTCTGGGCGAGGCCCGCAGCTATCTAAGCGAAGACAAAAGCCGCTACCGCCGCCCCATGGTCACCCACGTCTACCGGGAGGCGATCGAACTCTACGATCGCCACATCTACGAGAAAGGGGCCTGCGTCTACCACATGATTCGTGCCCAGCTGGGCGATGCCCTGTTTTGGCAGGCGATTCACACCTTTGTACAAGACAACGCCCACCAGACCGTGGAAACCATCGACCTGCTGCGGGCGATCGACAAAGCCACCGGGCGCAACCTGCGGCCCCTGTTTGACCAGTACGTGCTGCGCGGCGGCCACCCCGACTACAAAGTCACCTACAGCTGGGATGGTGACAGCAAGCTGGCCAAAGTCACCGTCACCCAAACTCAGGCCAAGGACGGCGACAGCAGCAGCAGCAGCGGGTTGTTTGATTTGAAAATCCCCATTGGCTTTGGCTATGTCAGCAAGGGCAAAACCCACAAGGTCGAGGTCAAGCCCTTCACCGTGCGCCTCCACGAGCGGGAGCAGGCGCTGTTCTTCCCCCTCGACAAAAAGCCCGATTTCCTCAGCTTTGATGTGGGCAACCATTATTTGAAAACGGTGGAATTAGAGTATCCCGTGGCGGAACTCAAGGCCCAGCTCCAGCACGACCCCGACCCGCTGTCGCGGATTGAGGCGGCGATCGCTCTGGCCAAAAAAGGCAGCCTCGAAGTCGTCACCGCCCTGAGCGCAGCCCTCACCGACGAACCCTTCTGGGGCGTCCGGGCCGAGGTGGCCGAACAGCTGGCCTCCATCAAGCTCGACCAAGCCGTCGAGGAATTGCTGAAGGGACTCGACGACCCCGAAGCCCGCGTGCGCCGCGCCGTGGTCGAATCTCTGGGCGACATCAAAACTGCCGACAGCTATAAAGAACTGAAGAAAATAGCCGAAAAAGGCGACCCCAGCTACTACGTCGAAGCCGCCGCCATTCGCTCCCTGGGCAAAGTTGGGGCCGCTGACCTCGACGGCAAGGCCAAAGACAAGAAAACCCTGAAGCTGCTGGAGAGCGTTCTCAAAGAGCGCCAGGGCTGGAATGAGACGGTGAGATCGGGTGCGATCGCCGCCCTCAGCCAGTTCAAATCTTCCGAAGAAGCGCTGGATCTGCTGCTCAAATACACCGAACCCGGCACCCCCCAGGCCCTGCGCCTGGCGGCGATCCGTTCCCTGGGCACCATCTCCAAGGGCCAGAGCAAACCCACCGTAGAGCGCATTTTAGACCGGCTGGAAACCATTGCCAGCGAGTCTTTCTTCCTCACCCAAGTATCGGCGGTGTCGGGCCTGAGCGGCATTGAGACCGGGCGGGCGATCGGCATTCTGCAAAGCCTGGCCGACCACACCCCCGATGGCCGCGTGCGCCGCCGTGCCCAAGAGGCCGTGGAGCAGGTGCAGAAGGCGATCGGCAAAGACAAAGCCGTCGAAAAACTGCGCCAAGAACTCGATGACCTGAAGAAATCTAACCAAGACCTCAAGAGCCGCCTGGAAACCCTCGAAGCCAAAGCGAAGTAGTCTCAGATGTGAACTACTGCCATAATTAGGGCATCAAGGTTCTATAGCTCTAGTTGGTTTATTTCTACTTTCTCAACACTTTTCCTTTATCTTGATGCAGCCGTATCCAAATGATTAGTCCTGCGATAGAATACATCACCGATGCTGATGGCAACCCAAAAGCGGTTGTGATCCCGATTGGCCTCTGGCGGCAACTGCTACCCGCTGGCAATGACTCTTTGCAAAACCTTGCTGAAAATCTAGAAGACCACTGTCTAAACAATGCTATGGATGAGGCCCAAAACTCTCCTCTGATAAACCGAGAAGACGCTCTGTTTTTCTTAGAAGAGGATAAGGAAGATTGAAGGTTGAATATCGAAAGCTGTTCTTAAAAGATTTAAAGAATCTGAAAAAACAGCCTGTTTATCAGCAAATTTACGAGCTTTCCTTCAACATGCTGGATTCTTGCGAATCCCTGCAAGCCTTGCCGAATCTAAAAGCCTTAGTAGGGACATCTAATCGCTACCGTATCCGAGTTGGGGACTACCGCATTGGCCTTGAGCTTAATGGAGACACTGTAGAACTCATGCGCGTTTTGCATCGCCGTGAGTTTTACCGATATTTCCCTTAAGCATCCTGAGATTTTGTGGACATTTTTTATGCCTAACATATTCTTATGTCACACAAGCTTCGACAAACCATTTGTAGAGAAACTTGCGTGCGATCTAAAAAATATTGGTGTTAATGTTTGGTTTGACAAATGGGAGATTAGTGTATGTGAGTCAATACTTTGGAAGATAGAAGAAGGCATTCGCTCCCATGAATATCTAGGTATTGTTCTTTCTTCAGAAGCGCTGCAATCTGAGTGGGTAAGAACTGAGTTAGGTGCGGCATGGTTCAAACAAATGAGATCGCGCGAGATAGGAGTGCTCCCCATGCTCTATCGTGAATGTGACATACCTCTTTTTCTATGTGATAGAAAGTATGCTGATTTCCGTAAAGACTATCAGAACGGGTTTATTGATCTTGCTGGGGTTTTGGGCCTTAAGCACTCGGAAGCATTGACGAAAAACAACTGGCGAAGGTTCACAAAAACTCGTGGCATGCAGTGGCAGCAGTATCGAGAGGATGAGTTTAAAGATTTAGTCACTGTCTTAGTCGATAAATCTGTTACCTATAACTGGTCTGCTTGGGTTGGTGGATCAGTTATGCCCTTTTCAATAACGCTATCTGCGATAACTAGAGAAAAACAGCCTAAATCTATTTCCCTAAAATTATGTGGGAGAACCTACGCCTACATGGCTTCTTTTAAGCATGTCTATAACCCAAATAATCTAAAAGCTAAGGACTTTCAGATTTATGTTGGAAACTCTTTAAACGAAGTCGAAGAATTTGTCTGGCGCATCATGGAAGATTTTCGCAAAGAATATGGCGATTCTGAAGGAGAAGCCCATCAAACTGTCACACGCTTCTTAAATAATGAAAAGCAAGATGTAGTAATCAGGAAGATGATTCAAGAACTCTCATGGTACAAAGGAGAACAACGCCTCCTCTAATGCTTGTGACTCATTGACAAGTGAAAACACGCTCGTGCGTTCAAAACGCTGTTCTGCTATTCGACGAGCAAAGCAAAGCGTACCTGTTCTTTATCTGCTAGTTACTTGCGAGAGATTAGCGGAAGATATCTGTGATAGCGGTGCTAGACCCTAGCAACAGCGGAGAACCCAGGGTGTCATCCTCCAGCAGCGTGCCAACCAGCTGAAGCTGGGCTTCGGCACGACGATAGATTTCTAGGGTTTTGAGTTGCCAGTTGACGATCCAACATTCTTGCACCCTGTAGTGAGAGTAGAGTTTGAGCTTGACTTCTCTATCCCGCTGCTCGTTGAGATCACCTGGAGACAGCACCTCTACCATCAGCTCTGGGGCTACAATCAGGTGCCCAGCGTCATCGACGTCATCGGCCAAGCGCGTTAATCCACACCACATCGGGGATGACGGCATCTGTAGGGGTGAAGATTACCCCTGGGGCCTGAAATGCAGAACCTAGCCCAGTTTTTTCAGACCAATTGTCTAAGCGTACGTGTAGCTTTCCGGCTGCACCCTGGTGGCGAATGTGGGGGGCACGGGTCACGAAGAGTGCTCCGTCGATGATTTCGTAGCGCTTCCAGCCGCCATTGTCGGGCATGGCGGCCAGATCTCGGGTAGCCCAGGGCTGGAAGTAGGCGGCCATAGCAGGTACCGATGGGCTTGTTTTAAGTCTAGTGGCTTGCTGGGGACATTGCGCTAACAAGCTCGCGCCTGGCGACCTCAGGTGCAAAAAAGCTGAAGATATCGGCAGAAACTTGGGGCTGCTTCTATGGTGAAGGGAATGACAGCAGGCGCGATGGTCAAAGACCGGCCCTGGGCCATCGCACCCCATGCCCCCATCTACTATGACTACTCCCTGGGCCACCTTGCAAAACGGCTCCGACATTTACGGCATCGCCCTAGGGCGTGTCTCTGGTGCAGTCAAATGTGGCGGATGTTGTGGCTAAAATAGCGCAGCGTCTAAAGGCGTTTCTCAATCCTTTGGCCGGGCTTGATATTTTGGCTCTAGAACGGTAAGCCATGACCTCTCCATTTCAGCTGCCTAAGTGGGCGATCGCAGCCCTAGCCTTTCCTTTAATCTGCCTCAACGGCTGGGTGCTGTATCGGCTGGGAGAAGGTTTGCAACCCATCCCCAGCATTTTTATCACCGCCAGCCTGATCGCCTTTCTGCTCGATGCCCCCATTGACTGGCTAGAAAAACGAGGCCTGGCCCGAAGTTTGGCCGTAGCCCTAGTGGTGCTGCTGGTTATTGTGGTCGTCATTATTTTGGCTATCTTCCTAGGGCCACAGGTGTGGCAGCAGTTCAACGACTTTGCCGATCGCCTGCCAGGGTGGATTGAGCAGGCCAAAACACAATTGCTGCTGCTAGAAGATCGAGCCATCTTTCAAAATGCACCGATCAACCTCGATCAGCTGACCGTAGAAGCCGCCAACCAGCTGACTAATGCGCTGCAAGCCACCACTAGTCAAGCCATTAGCGTCACGCTGAGTACCCTCGACAGCGTCCTAAACCTGCTGATTACTGCTGTACTGGCCATTCTGCTGGTGATCAATGGCGATCCGCTTTGGGAAGGTCTGCTCAGCTGGTTTCCCACCTTCTGGCAAGCGCAAATTCGCGACTCCCTCAGGCCAAGCTTTCAGGGCTACTTTACCGGACAGGCTACCCTCGCCCTGATCTTGTCCGTGGCTCAGTCAACCGCCCTTGTTTTGCTAAATGTGCCCTTTGGTCTGCTGTTTGGCCTAGTGATTGGTCTGGTGAGCATTATTCCCTTTGGCGGCACGGTGGCGGTGGCGGGGATCAGCACCCTGCTGGCCTTTCAAAACGTGTGGCTGGGGCTAAAGGTATTGGGGGTGGCGGTTGTGCTGGGGCAGATTAACGACAATTTAGTCGCTCCGCGCCTGATAGGCGGTATCACCGGGCTAAATCCGGCGATTATCATTTTGGCGCTGCTGGTGGGGGCAAAGTTTGGCGGGTTTTTGGGGCTGCTGCTGGCCGTACCCACCGCCAGCTTTACCAAAAAAATCGTTGACAGTGCCCGTAGGCCAAGGGGCGAAACGGTCAGCCTAGAAACCTTGGAAGCTAAAGCCTAGAAATGAGGCCTAGGAATGAGATATGCCAGGAGCGCGGTAGTCAGTTTGTTCAGCGATCGCCCTTGATGCCCTGAGCGGCCTGCAAAATAGTGTCGAGCAGGCCGGGAAACGCCGCCTCTAGATCGTCGCGGCGCAAAGAATTCATGTGCTGGGTGCCTTGTTTGCGGCAGTGCAGCACCCCGGCCTCGCGCAAAATTTTGAAGTGGTGGGAGAGGGTTGACTTCGCCACCCCCAAATCGAGATCAGAGCAAGACAGCTCGTGGTTAGCCGCCAGTCGCTGCACAATTTCGAGCCGCACGGGGTCGCCCAGGGCGTACAAAACTCCTTCTAGGGCGATGTCTTGGCAGTTGGGATGGGGAATGGATCGCATAGTTGCATTATGCCACGGCAGGCGCTATAGTTTGATTGTTCGACTTTTTCGAATTAACGAAATTCGCCCAATCGGCGGAGGTGTAAAATGTCCGCAGTTGCAAGTATTACTCAAGAAACGTTTCAGACTGAAGTGCTAAAAAGCGATGTGCCCGTGCTGGTCGATTTTTGGGCACCGTGGTGTGGCCCCTGCCGCATGGTCGCCAGCGTGGTCGATGAGGTGGCCCAGCAGTACGACGGCCAGCTCAAGGTGGTCAAGGTCAATACCGACGAGCAGCCGGGCATTGCCTCCCACTACGGCATTCGCAGCATTCCCACCCTGATGGTGTTTATGAATGGCGAAAAAATGGAGCAGGTGGTTGGGGCTGTGTCTCAGGCCACCCTCTCTAAAGCCGTCGAGCCATTTCTGGGCTAGAGGCGGAGGGGTCTGTTAGGTGCCTCGCAGGGGCGAACGATTGTTCGCCCTGCCCAATTCATGTCGTTCTTTAGACCTTCTCTAGCCTCAGTTCCCCCCAGGGCAAACGCCGTTTGCCCTCGCCTGCCTGTACCATTCTGCAAAAAACCTGCTTTAGCCATCCATAAGGAAACCCCCATGTCTACTGAAAAGAACCTGTTTACTCCGATCAAGCTCGGTGGCTACGATCTGCCCAACCGCATTGTCATGGCCCCTCTCACCCGCAACCGCGCGGGGGAAGGCAACGTGCCCCAGCCGCTGAATGTGACCTACTACGAGCAGCGGGCCTCGGCGGCGCTGATTATCACTGAGGCCAGCCAGATCTCGCCCCAGGGCATGGGCTACGCCGCCACCCCCGGCATCCACAGCGCTGAGCAGATCGCCGGATGGCAGCACATCACCCAGGCCGTCCATGCCAAGGGCGGCCTCATTTTCTTGCAGATGTGGCATGTGGGCCGTATTTCGCACCCGTCGCTTCAGCCCGACGGGGCCACGCCAGTGGCCCCCAGCGCCATTCAGCCCAAGGGCGATGCCATGACCTACGAGGGCATGCAGCGCTTTGTCACTCCGAGGGCGCTCGAGCTAGAGGAAATTCCCGGTATTGTCGAGCAGTATCGCCAGGCGGCCAAGCATGCTCTAGAGGCAGGCTTTGACGGCGTGGAGGTACATGGGGCCAATGGCTACCTGCTCGACCAGTTTCTGCGCGACGGCACCAACCACCGCACCGATGCCTACGGTGGCGCAGTCGAAAACCGTGCCCGCCTGTTGTTAGAAGTAACTGAAGCGGCGGTAGAGGTCTGGGGGAGCGATCGCGTCGGCGTGCGCCTCTCACCCAGCGCCACCTTCAACGACATGACCGACTCTCACCCCAGGGCCACCTTTGGCTACGCTATTCAGGCGCTGAATCAGTTCAACCTGGCCTACCTGCACCTGCTCGAACCCAGCGAGGCCGACCTGCGCTACGGCGGCACCCCCATTCCCACCAAAGAGTTTCGCCCGCTCTACGATGGCCTGCTGATGGTGAACTGGGACTATGACCAGGCGGCGGGAAATCAGGCGATCGCCAGCGGCGACGCCGACCTCGTCTCCTACGGCAAGCTGTTTATCGCCAACCCCGACCTGCCCGAGCGGTTCTCAAAAAATGCGCCGCTAAACGAACCCAATCCCGACACCTTCTACGGTGGCGGGGCCGAAGGGTATACCGACTATCCCACCCTCGAAGAAGTGGCGTAGGATGCGATCGCTGCTCGAACTGTCAACGGTATGTCCTCAGTCGCTTCGCGCCGTGTGGACTGGGGGCAAATCATAAAACCCCTTGAGCGGTGGGAGTTGCCGTTAATCTTCCAAAGCGGCGCTGGCGGCTTTGGTACCACTGCAAGGCCTGGTGAAAAGCGGCGTGATCGAAATCTGGCCACAGCAGGTTGGTAAAGTACAGCTCGGTGTAGGCCAACTGCCAGGGCAAGAAGTTGCTCAGCCGCTGTTCGCCACTGGTGCGAATCAGCAGATCGGGATCGGGCAGGGGATGGGTTTGGAGGGCGCAGGCCAGGGCGGTTTCATTCACGGCGTCGAGGGACAGGGTGCCGCTGACCACCTGCTGGGCGATCGCCCTGGCCGCATTCACCAGTTCTTGCCGCCCGCCGTAGTTGACCGCCACGTTAAACCGCACCCGCTGGTTGCGGCTGGTTACGGCCATGGCCTCCTGCATCAGATCTTGCAGGCGCTCCGGCAGGGGCGAGAGGTCACCCAAAAACTGTATTCTCACTCCCTGGCGCTGCATCTCGGCCAGTTCGCGGCGCAGCAGCCGATCAAACAGCCGCAGTAGAAAGGTGACTTCTGCCATTGGTCGCTGCCAGTTTTCGGTCGAAAAGGCATAGACCGTCAGCGCCCCAATGCCCCAGTCTTTGCAGCAGCGCAGCAGCTCTTTGACGGTTTTGGCCCCCTGGCGGTGGCCCGCCACCCTGGGCAGCCCCCGTTGGCTAGCCCAGCGTCCGTTGCCGTCCATAATCACCGCCACATGGGCGGGGATGGTTTCGGGGTGCAGATCTGCGGGCAGCGTTGAATAATTGATGGGTTGAATCATGGGTTTAAATTCCTCTGAGGTTTCAGGCCGCGAATGCCCCCTACGCCTGGGTGGGGTCGGGGCCAAATAATTCTGTTAAATGGGCGGGCGTCAGCGAGCGATCCCACCGCCACAGCACCCGCATCACCTGGTCGAAGGTGTAGAGCAAGGTGAGTCGGTGACTGGTGCTCCACTGGTCCCAGGCCAGCTCAGTCGTCATGCGGCGCAGGGTGTGGAGCAGACTGCCCTGGAGGGTGGGCTGTTGCCACTTTTTCACCAGCGCCTGGGTCAGCGTACCCATAATCATTCTCAGGCTGGTGTCGGGGTAGGCCCAGTGGCCAAAGCCCCAGAACTTGGTCATGTGGTTGATTTCGTCGATCAGCAACTCTCCTAGAACCGCCTGGAGGGGGCCGGTGGTGTAGGCCATCATCCACAGGTAGAGGCAGGCGGCTCCGTACTCGGTGGCGATGCGGTGTAGCCCGTGGCGGTAGAGGTCGGCGCGCAGATCGTCACCGGGGCTGTAGGGGCGCGCCCGATGCGGCTCCGTCGGGGGGCGTTCTCCAGAGAGGCGATGGTAAAGGCTGTTGAGGACGGGGGTATGGCGCTTTTCCCCTCGTTCCCAAAGCCCTGGCGTCATCACCTGCCCGGCGGCATCTACGGTGCCCCCCACAAACTGAGCCATTTGGGGGTAAACCTGCGCCAGGTATTGGCGGCTGGCCTGGGTATAGCCGCGAATGGGGGCTTCGGTGTTGATGGTGCCCAGTAGAATGGCGCAGAAGGTGTCGAGCGGAATGCCGCTGATTTGATTGGGGGCGATCGCACCCCAGTCTACAGTGCTCCATCGGCGCGGCTGGGGGTGCTGGAACTGGCGAGGCAGGTCGGTAAGGCGATCGCCCAAATGCTCCACCGTTACGTACCGCCGGGTCAGCGCCCCAATTCGCTGGCTGATCTGCTTTGGCCTCAGGTCAGGTTGCCAGGGGCCAGCCAGATCATGCTCTCGGGAACCTGGCTCTAGGGGAATTGGCCCTAGGGAACCTGACGATGAAAGAGGTGTGATGGCAGTCATATTTGATACGCTCTCAATGCGCTACGGTTGGGTAGGTTCACCGTAGACGTGGATGCTGCCGCCGTCGGTCGGGCAGAGTCGGCTGTTTGGCAGAAGGCAGAATTTCTCAGGAGCGGAAAAAGTCGGAATCGGCACCGTCAGGGATGATAGAAAAAATAATCTCGGCTAAAGTTGTGGCCGAAGAGGATACCAGCAGTCATGGCATCAGATGCGGCAGAACTGGCAGACCGGCTTGTCTTCACCGTTACCGGACGGCATCTGAACGATTTGCAGCGCACCATTTTGCGGCAGGTGTGGCAGGGGCATAAGTATCTCGACATTGCCAACACCGCCGGATACACCGAGGGCCACATAAAAGATGTGGCCTACCAGATGTGGCGGCTGCTCTCGCGGGTGACCGGGGAAAAGGTGACCAAATCGACCCTCAAGTCGGCCCTGAAGCGATCGCTGCTCAAGATGGGCATTGATGTGTCGGGAGCCAGCGCAGCCCTTGGCTTTGGGGATGCGGCGGTTCAATCAGAGTCGCTGCATTTGCCTCCCCAAGCCCCTCCGCCCAGCTGTACAGAACCCGTAAACCAAACAAATCCAAACTTTGTGGGCCGTCAGGCAGCGATCGCCCACCTCACTAGCCTGATTGCCCAGGGCCAACGCACCCTTCTCATCCAGGGCGAAGGGGGCCTCGGCAAAACCACCCTGGCCCAGCGCCTGCTTTCCCAGCAGCCCGCCGATCTCACCCTAGAACTGCTGATGGCCAAAGACCCCGCCGACATTACCCCCGTAGAGTGGGTGGTGGAAGAATGGCTGCGCCAAGACTTTGGCGTCGAGCCGGGGCGCGAGTTTGGCGTCACCCTTGATCGCCTGCGTCGCCAACTGCGCCAGCAAAACGTCGCCATATTAGTAGACAATCTGGAGCCAGCGCTCGATGCCCAGGGCCAGTTTATCGCCCCCTACCGTCGCTACGGCGAGCTGCTGCGGGTGCTAGCTGACCGTCGCGGGCAAACGCTGACCTTGATGACCAGCCGCGATCGCCTCTGCGAACCGGGCATTCCCGTCACCCACTACCGCCTGCCAGGGTTAGAACTCGCCGCCTGGGCCACCTACTTTGCCCATCAATGTATTCCTGACCACGGAGATGTTCTAGAAGCTATGCACAGCGCCTACGGCGGCAACGCCAAGGCGATGGAAATTCTCGCTGGAGCGGTGCAGGCCGACTTTGAGGGCAGCCTGGCCCGCTATTGGCAGGCCCACAGTCAAGATTTGCTGGAGCCAGTAGATTTAAAGAACCTGGTCGAGAGCCAGATTCACCGCCTGCGCGCCCTCGATCCCGAGGCCCACCGCCTCTTTTGCCGCCTGGGCGTCTACCGCTATCAGGAGGTGCCGACTATCCCTTGGGCTGCGGTGCAGTGCCTCATGGCCGACATTCCCACCCAGCGGCACCAGGCGATTGTCACCTCCCTACGCAACCGATCGCTGCTGGAATGTCGCCAGGGTCGCTACGGTTTGCACCCGGTGGTGCGGGCTGGGGCGATCGCTCAACTCACCGCCAATTCTCCAGGCTCTGCCGAGTGGGAATCGGCTCACCGTGCCGCCGCCCGCTGCTGGAGCGACAGCATTCAGCAGATTGGCACCCTAGACGATGCGACCCAGGCGCTCGAAGCCTACTATCACTACGTGGCAATTGAAGACTATGGCGCGGCGGCGCGGGTGATATTGCACAGCCGCGACAACCAGTGGCAGCAGTTTTTGCCCCTGGGCAGCACCCTCTACCGCATGGGCCTGGTGCAGCCCGTCACCGATGCCATTACCGCCATCCTCGACCACATTCCGCAGAATGCCGACGCCAGCGAGTTGGCGAATATTCTCGGCGACCTGTATTGGATTCAGGGACGCTTGGAGAATGCGATCGCCCGTCAGCAAACTGCCATTGCGATCGCCCAGGGCTGCCTGCATACCGAAGCCCCCGCCCCCGCCACCCACCGCTGGTACTACCTCACCATGCTGGTGGTCGACTCTCAGCTCAGCCTGGGTCTCTACCATTTAGATCTGTGGAACCTTGACGCTGCCGCCACCTGGTTTAGCCAGGTGATCGCCACCGCCACCGGCACCCGCCACCAGCCCTGGGCCGCCAAAGCCACCACCTGCCTCGCCCTGGTCAGGTCATATCAAGGCCAGCAGCCCATGGCCAAAACCCTGGCTGACTCTGTGATTGAGCAAGTGCGAGGCCGGGGCCAGAGCGGTCGTCACGCCTTCTTTGTGCAGCTTTTGGGCCACACCTATCTCAACCTCGGCGATCTAGATACCGCTGAGTCCCTCTTCAACGCGGCTATCCAAGCGGCGGAGTCAGGCCACTACCTGCAAATCAAGGCCAACGCGCTGGTGGGACTGGGGCGGCTGAAGGGCCAGCGGGGCGATTTGACCGGGGCGGTGGAAGATTGTCGGAGTGCGATCGCCCTGCTCGATGATATCGGTGCCCACGGCGACCTAGCCGCCGCTCACCTGCAATGCGCCCTCACCCTGGTTGGCCTACCGGCGCAGTCTGCCGAAGCCGAGACTCACCTTTACAAAGCCCTCAACCTATTTCAGGCCATCCCCGCGCCCCAGCAGGTCAACCGCGCCAAACAAGCCTGGAGGCCACAGCCAGAACTGATCTGAGGTCATACCTCAAACGACCTAGATCGCAGGTATCGCGATCGCCCACCTTCGGCAGGGGGATATCTACCCTCAGATTGTTTACAAACTGAAACATTTCAGTTAATGTAACGACATACATAACTCGCCCCTCCTCTTGGAAGGGCATTCAGCAAACCTAACTGCACTTATCTCATCATGACCACGACTCTTCAAAGACAGCAATCTGCCTCCCTGTGGGAGCAGTTTTGCCAGTGGGTCACCAGCACCGAGAACCGCCTGTATGTAGGCTGGTTCGGCGTTCTGATGATTCCTACTCTGCTCGCTGCTACCGCCTGCTTCGTCGTCGCCTTCATCGCTGCCCCCCCCGTTGACATCGACGGCATCCGTGAGCCCGTCGCTGGCTCCCTGATGTACGGCAACAACATCATCTCCGGTGCGGTTGTGCCCTCGTCTAATGCCATTGGCCTGCACTTCTACCCGATCTGGGAAGCGGCTTCCCTTGATGAGTGGCTGTACAACGGTGGCCCTTACCAGTTGGTGATTTTCCACTTCCTCATTGGCATCTTCTGCTACATGGGTCGTGAGTGGGAACTGAGCTACCGCCTCGGCATGCGTCCCTGGATCTGCGTTGCCTACAGCGCACCCGTGGCCGCTGCCACCGCTGTATTCCTCATCTACCCCCTGGGTCAAGGTTCTTTCTCCGACGGTATGCCTCTGGGCATCTCGGGCACCTTCAACTTCATGCTGGTGTTCCAGGCTGAGCACAACATTCTGATGCACCCCTTCCACATGTTGGGTGTGGCTGGTGTGTTCGGTGGCTCCCTGTTCTCCGCCATGCACGGTTCGCTGGTGACCTCGTCTCTGGTGCGTGAAACCACCGAGACCGAGTCTCAGAACTACGGCTACAAGTTTGGCCAAGAAGAAGAGACCTACAACATCGTTGCGGCCCACGGCTACTTCGGTCGGTTGATCTTCCAATATGCCAGCTTCAACAACAGCCGCAGCCTGCACTTCTTCTTGGGTGCCTGGCCTGTGATCGGCATCTGGTTTACCTCCCTGGGCATCAGCACCATGGCGTTTAACCTGAACGGGTTCAACTTCAACCAGTCGATTCTCGACTCTCAGGGTCGGGTGATTGGCACCTGGGCTGACGTAATCAACCGGGCTAACCTGGGTATGGAAGTCATGCACGAGCGCAATGCTCACAACTTCCCCCTCGACCTGGCTGCTACTCAGGCTCCTGAAATAATCGGCTAGTCTTAGCTGACTACCCCATTGATTGACTAGCCAAAAAGCGCTCCCCTCGGGGAGCGCTTTTTGTTTTATTTTGAGCAGCTGTTTAGTCAGGTCCCTGTCGGTAGAAAGCAGTAGACTTCCTGAGCGGTGGGACAATGGAAGATAGCTGCTTGGGGAGGTGAGCATGGTTCAAGCGGCAGATTTATTGTCCCTGCACCCTCTTTTTTTGCCTACTCCCCCAACCGCTGGATACGCATCTGATCTCTTGCTTCACCTCTCTTGCTTCACCGCAACGAGGGATCTGGATGGTTCCCCGTTTTCTTTGCTGAAAAAGACTTCCCTGACACTAGCGACAGTAATTGTCAACCGGTTGTGCTGCCTCGATCGCAATCGGTGACCATTGCCGAATCACAAACTCGCTCAACCCCACATTCTCTGGTCGAGTTGGGTCAATCGTAGCCCAGTCAGCGCGATCGCCCCAGTCGTAGGTATAGCCCAGCTGAGTCCAGGGGTAGGGCAAAGCGCCAGAATCATCTGCACGGGCGATCGGCTGGCCGTTGTGTTGGTAGCGCTGGTCGTATTGAGCATAGAACCAGTGCTGATAGCTGATCGGCACCGAGATAAATTCATTGGCGGTGCGAAATGGCATCTTCGACAGCATCCCAATAGGCTGAGGGAAGCTCGGCAGACGGCCCCGCCTGAGCCTGCACGGGACTCGCGATCGCCCCGCAAACCTCGACCAAACCCAGCGAAATGACGCCGATAGAAAAACGCAGCGTTTGTCCAGAGCTGAAGACCATGCCACACACCATAGATATCCTCTGGCTACAGAGTTAAGGTCTGTTTACCAGCTACCGCAGCCTCTGTAGCGTTTAGAGTACCCGGATGCTGCGATCGCCTGCTGGGTCACAAACACCCGCCGATCTCTGGGCTAATTATTCGCTTGCCACCAGGCCCGCAGGTCTTGCACAGCCGCAATTTCATCGTCCTTGGCAGTAGCTAAAAAACCATAGAGCCGGTCTTTGGGCACCTGGGGAAAGGTCGAGCTTAGCTCCACCTCACCGTAAACCCCGTCTTGAAGACCATACACCCGCCAAACTCTGCCGTTGAAACGCCAAAACTCGGGCACCGCTAAGCTGGCATAAAACTGATTTTTGGCGATATCGGTGTGGGTAATGTCTACCTCAACGGTAGACCGTTAAGCGCCCAAAACAGGGTTGGCATCCAGGCGCTCTGCTAGCCAGAGCTTAATAATGGCCTCGCGTTGAATCCCTAGCCGCTGGGCTTCCTTATCCAAAGCCGCTACCATCCACTGCGGAAACGTAATTTCAATCGCCTGAGGCTCTAGCCCAGGTCGCCTGAGGGTAGAGAGGTCAAAGTACTCTAGAACGTCTTCTCCATTATCGAATTTTCGATCCAGGTCTTCAGCGTTCATACAGCGATACCTCATGGTCGCGAGAGCGACGTACAGAAATGATGCGGACGTTTGTATCTCGGTAGGTAATAATTGCAGACCAGTACTTTCCCTTAATCGTACCCGTTACTAGGAAGCGCGGTTCTACTGCCGATATGGCCTGGAGTTCTATTCGATACTGATCCTGCCAAAGCAGTTTAGCTGTCTCGAAATCAATGCCGTGCTTTGCTAAGTTGATTTGGCTTTTGTTGGGGTCATATTCAAACTGCACTACAAAGCCTGGTTAGAAATACCCAGGGAGAATTTTACCTACACTGGGGTTTTGCCAAAATACAGAATTCAGGGTTTTGGCAAAATCCTGGAGTTTTAACCCCTATAGCGGGCGATAGACGCGGTAGTTGATGTTGGGGAAAATGTTGTCCACCACCTCGATTTTCTCTAGCCAGCCGGAGTCGATCTTTTCGCGCAGAATGTCATCCCACAGCTTTTGAAAGCGCATCAGGTGGGTGCGGGTCCGGCGCACGGCGTAGGGCACCATCGTCCCCGTTCGCATAATAAAGGCCCAGTCGGAGGATTGCGCCAGCAGCAGCTCCCGCGCCGCCTGGTTGAGGGCGCGCCACTCCAGCTCGTCGGCGGGTTCGCGCTTGGCCAGGTCGATCATGCGCTCGGCGGCCTTGTGCAGATGGGGGTAGATCCAGGCGTTGGTCTCGTTCAGCCAATATTCATGGAAGCCCTTGTAGCCCCAGCTCGACTGGGAGGGGCGACAGACCTGCTGGGTGGGGTGGCCCTGGAGGTAGTCGGTCAGGTGGGTCATCTCGTAGGTGCTTTGGTCAAACCAGCTCTTGCGGAAGAGATAGTCGAGGAACCAGGGGCCTTCGTACCACCAGTGGCCAAACAGCTCGGCATCGTAGGGCGAAACGATGATCGGCGGGCGCTGCATGAGGCCGTGCAGGTGGCTGATCTGCTGCTCGCGGTTATACATAAAGTTGGCGGCGTGCTCGGCGGCTTTTTCTTTGGCCCAGTAGGGGTCGTAGAGCTGTTTGTCGGAGAGGCCCAGCCCCTTGCCGGTGATTTTGTGATACTTGATGCCCACATTTTTGCGCTGGCCGTTTGGCATGATGTAGGGCTTGATGTATTCGTATTCGGCATCCCAGCCCAGGTCGCGGTAAAACTCGCGGTACTCTGGCGCGCCGGGGTAGCCCACCTGGGACGACCACACCTGTTGGGAAGATTCGTGATCGCGGCCAAAGGCGGCGACGCCGCTCTCGGTAAAGATCGGGGAGTAAGAGCCAAACCGGGGCCGGGGGCGGGCGTAGAGAATGCCGTGGCCATCGGTTAAAAAGTAGCGCATACCGGCGTCGGCCACCAGGCGTTCTAGGCCTTCGTAGTAGGCGCACTCGGGCAGCCAAATACCGGAGGGCGGGCGGCCAAAGGTGTCTTCGTAGTGCTCGGCGGCGACCTGAATCTGCGCCCAGACGGCCTCGGGGTACATTTTCATCAGCGGCAGGTAGCCGTGGGTGGCCCCGCAGGTGATGATATCGAGGTTGTTGCTGTCTTGGTATTGCTTAAAGGCGGTGACCAGGTTGCCGCTGTAGCTCTCCCACAGGTTGCGGACGTGGTTAAACTCCTGGGCGTAGGTTTCGGCCAGGTGCTGCATGTGGCCGTTGTGGACGTGGCGCTCAACCTCTAGCTCGGTGAGCTCTTCGAGCATGGCCAGGTGGTTGTCGAAGCGCTCTTGCAGCAGCGGGTCTTGCAGCATGGAGACCAGGGGCGGAGTCATGCTCATGGTGAGCTTGAAGTCGACGCCGTCGCGCTTTAGCCCCTCAAACATGCTGAGCAGCGGCACGTAGGTCTCGATGATGGCCTCGTAGAGCCATTCTTCTTCGAGCACGTAGTCACTCTCGGGGTGACGCACGTAGGGCAGGTGGGCGTGGAGTACGAGCGCGAGATATCCGGTAGCCATAGGGTGCTGCTGAAGGAGTTAACTTGGTGCCGAGCCGTCGGGAGGGTTACCGCCGTTGACCAAATTCTAGAGCAAAAGGTAAACGCTAACGGCTGTGTAGGCTGCATCTACCCGCTGGGGCTGCTTTGGCGGGCTATTTGTATAGAACCCATTGGCGATCGCCCATTTGAGATCGCCCAGCGGCGGCGGCAAGTCGTTTGAGCAATAGCCTGATGCTTCGGCGGCAGCACCGGCAACAGCGGCTCAAGGCTTCCCATGCAGAATCGCTCAGGCGGCTCGAATAGGCCAGGGTTCTTAGAGTAAACTTTACTTAACATTCCGCGCAAACGTAACTCGCAAACGCCAAAAGATCTGAGATGGGCTCCGTAGACGCTTCTCTGCCCTATCGTGCTCCCGTATGACCGCTGAACCCAACTTTGTTCTTGATCTCACCCTGGCCCTGGGGTGCTCTGCCATTGGCGGTTACATTGCCCATCGACTCAAGCAGCCGGCGCTGCTGGGCTATCTGCTTACCGGGCTGGTGATTGGCCCCTTTGGGCTGGGTCTACAGACCGATGTGGAGCAAATTCAGGGACTGGCCGAGGTGGGCATTGCTTTTTTGCTGTTTGCCCTGGGGGTCGAGTTTTCGCTGACAGAGCTGAAGCGGGTGCGGGCGATCGCCCTCCAAGGCAGCCTGCTACAAATTGGGCTAACCACCCTGCTGGTGTGCTCGGTGTCGCTGCTGTCGGGCACAGCCAACTCACCGCTTGAGGGCATTTTTCTGGGGCTGGTGCTGTCGCTGTCGTCCACGGCGGTGGTGCTCAAAACCCTGACTGATCGCGGCGAAACCGCCACCGTTCACGGCCAGGTGATGCTGGGTCTGCTGATTGCCCAAGACATTGCCCTGGGCCTGATGCTGGCGGTGCTGCCGGTGCTCAACCAGCCCGACGCCCTGGGGCCAGCCCTGGCGATCGCAGCGCTGAAGTTTGGGCTGTTTTTGGCCGGGGCGATCGCCCTGGGTCGCTGGGTGGTGCCGCCGCTGATTCAGCACATTGCCGCCACCGAGAGCAGCGAGCTGTTTTTGCTCACGGTGGTTGCCCTCTGCCTGGGCATCGCCTGGATCACCTCTAAACTGGGCCTCTCTATCGCCATGGGTGCCTTCGTCGCCGGGCTGATGATCTCTGAAATTGACTACGCTGACCAGGCTCTGGGCAAAATTTTGCCCCTGCGCGACACCTTTGCCTGCCTGTTTTTTGCCTCCATCGGCATGCTGATCGACCCAGGGCTGATTTTTAGCAACCTGGGCAAAATCTTAGAGCTGGTGGCGCTGATCATGGTGGGCAAGGCGCTGATTATTTTGCCCATCGTGATGGGGTTTGGCTATTCGCTCAAAACAGCAATCAAGGCCAGCTTTGGCCTCAACCAAATCGGCGAATTTTCATTTGTGCTGGCGCTGATGGGGCTAGAGCTGGGGCTGATCACCGAGCAGCGCTACTCGCTGCTGCTGGGGACGATCGCCATTTCCCTCATGCTCACCCCCCTGTGGATCAACCTGGCCCCCAAGGTATCTGACTGGATCCATACCCTGCCGGTAGTAAAAGATTTTCTCAACCAGGCGGAGGAACCCAAGCTGCTGTCGGTGCCCGGCGACCTGTGCGACCACGTGATTGTAGCGGGCTATGGCCGGGTGGGGGAGGTGCTGGTCAACGTGCTGCTCAGCCGGGGCTACCCGGTGCTGGTGGTCGAAAACAGCGAAACCGCCATCCAGCGCCTGCGCAACCGCCACCCGCCCCTGGTGCAAATTCCCTACGTCTACGGCGACGCCGACAGCGAGCTGGTGCTCGAAAAAACCTATCTAGAGACCGCCAAGGCTCTGGCCATCACCCTGCCCGACCCCGCCACCACCCGATTGGTGCTGCAGCGGGCGCTACTCAGAGTGCCAGAGCTGGATATCATCGCGCGATCGCACACCAACGAAGAAATCGACGTACTCACCCAGCTGGGCGCTAGGGAGGTGGTGCAGCCCGAGTTTGAGGCTGCCCTAGAGCTAGGCTCTCACCTGCTCAACACCCTGGGCGAAAAGTCTGTAGAAATCCAGTCGGTGCTGGGTTGGATTCGCCAAGACCGCTACCGCAGCATTCGCCCGGTGGCCCAGGTGGGCGAGGGGTGAGGTGGGACATGGCGTATAGCCATCGCCCCAGGGGTGTAGGTCATGTCTACCCCTGTTGAGGTAGCTGTCGAATACAGCAAAATCTCCAGAACGGTGATGATTTACCGGTCTTCGTCTACGACCACCAGGGAGTAAATTCCCTGGCTCATCGCTCAAGTCTGCTAAAGCAGACTGGGGTAGTCGGCCCACAATCCTCTTCAGAGGATTTCTGCTTTGAGCCTGGGACTTTCAGTCCTAGGCTCAGCGGCCAATCTGGCGATCCCGACCTTCGGTCTGGGTCACTTAACAGGGGTGTAGGTCATGTGCTAACCGTTCTAGCGATGGCCATCGCCATCAGCCACCAGCCGGAAGACTAAAATGAAAACCTAGGTCTGAGAGGCATTGCCATGGTTCAGCAGCTACAGCCCGACGCCTCAGCCACCGTTGATTACCCCGATAGCGACGGGCAGCCCATGGCCGACAACACCAAACAGTTCCGCTGGATTGTGGTGATCAAAGAAAACCTAGAGCTGCTGTTTGCAGACGCCCCCCACGTGTTTGTCGCGGGCGATCTGCTGTGGTATCCGGTGGCAGGCGACAACGCCATTCGCCAGGCCCCCGACGCTATGGTGGTGATGGGTCGGCCCAAGGGAGACAGGGGTTCTTACCGCCAGTGGGAAGAAGCCGACATTGCCCCCCAGGTGGTGTTTGAAATTTTGTCGCCGGGCAACCGCTTTGGCGAAATGCTGCGCAAGCTGGGCTTTTATGATCGTCACGGGGTCGAAGAATACTACATCTACGACCCCGACAAGCTAGAGCTGACGGGCCTCCAGCGCGCTGAAGCGGGGCTAGAGGTGATTGACACTATGGACGGCTGGGTCAGCCCCCGGCTGCAAATCCGCTTCCAGATGACGGACTCAGGGCTTGAGATCTATCGCCCCGACGGGCAGCGGTTCTTGACTTATACAGAGCTAGGGCAGCAGCTAGAACAAGAGCGCGAACGGGCTGAGCAAGAGCGAGAGCGGGCCGAACAAGAACGGGAGCGAGCCGATCGCCTAGCAGCTCAGCTCCGGGCAGCAGGGCTAGAACCAGACTTGTAACCGGGATTATCACTGCATGCGATCAATGGTGCGGTACTGAATGGCTTCAGCAATATGTTGGGTTTGCAGATGCTCAGCGCCATCCAGATCGGCGATGGTGCGGCCCACTTTGAGAATGCGATCCATGGCGCGGGCCGATAGGCCCAGCTTGCGCACGGCCCCCTCTAGCAGAGCTTTGATGGTGTCATCGAGGGGGCACCAGTGCTTGAGGTGGCGGCTTTGCATGTCGGCGTTGCACTGCAAGCCGGGTTCGGTCTTGAAGCGATCGTGGGCGCGCTGGCGGGCGGCCTGGACGCGATCGCGCACCGGCTCCGAAGCTTCCCCTGGCTGGTGCTGGGTCATCTCTTCGGGCTTAATGCGGCTGACGACCACCTGCAAATCAATCCGATCCATCAGGGGGCCAGAGAGGCGCGACCAGTAGTTTTTGCGGCTGCGGGGGCTACAGGTGCAGGGCTGCACCGAGTCGCCATAGAAGCCGCAGGGGCAGGGGTTAGTGCTGGCAATCAGGGTGAACTGGGCGGGGAACACAACGGACTGACGGGTGCGGGTAATGGTGACATAGCCGTCTTCGAGGGGCTGACGCAGGTATTCCAGCACGTCGCGCTTGAACTCGGTCAATTCGTCCAGAAATAGGTGAACAATGACAAATTCACTTATCCATAACTTCACAGCCGCCCGCCAGAATTCGGGTGGTGTGCCTGAACCATTGAATTCACTGGGATTCCCATAATATGGGCACTCTCTAAAAAAAATTAGTTCAATGAGCGACCAGAATTCGGCCCACCCCATCCCGCCTGACCAGAATTCGGTAGTGGAGTGCATGACCCGGCCCGCTGACCTGATGGCAGAGTTGGGTATCAAGAAAGACGCTTACTACTCCTACCTCAAGCACCTCGACATCAAGCCCCAGAAAGACGTCAGCGGCAAAGCCTTTCTAGAGCCAGAGCAAGCCGACCGAATCCGGGCACTGCGGGCGCACGTTCTCGCCACAGGCAAATTTGAGGGCTACGAAGAAACGGGGCTGGCCACCTCAGAGGAAGCGGGCCTGGGCGGTAGCTCCCCCTGGGACTATGACACCCCCCAAGACACGACAGACTTTGAACGCCTGATCCGCCAGGCCCAGGAGCTAGCCGCGCAGAATATGGCGATGGGCGATCTGGTGGTGGCGCAGCTGGCCCAGCAGATGACCTTTGACGACCTGGCCCCCGACCTTCAGGGAAAAGTGGCGGAGGTACGGGAGGCCACCCGCCCAAAAGCGAACCCCGCCGAAGTCGCCAGCCGGATCATGCTCCAGTGGCGCAGCCAGCGGGGAGCCACAGCAGCCTAAGCGTTCAGGTCAAGCCTGCCTCAGCCCGCGACGGCAGCACCCTGGTGGTGGAGTTCAGAGAAGACGATATTTCTCAGGTGATTGGCTCACTGCTGAAAGGGCAGTCGTTGCTAGTGCTGGGGGAAGCAGGCAGCGGCAAAAGTATTCTGGGGTTAGAGATTGCCAAACGTCTAGGCAGTGATTACCAGGTGGCGATCGCATCCTATGCCGGTAGTGCGAAACAAACCCTGATCGCCATTGCTGAATCTCTGGGGGTGCCTATCGAAACCAGCGACGAGCGGCCCAAGCCCCTGACTGCTGACCAACTGCGGGTCGAGATCCGCGACGACATGAACTGTGGTCGGCGGCTGCTGATTGCTGACGATGCCCACCGCTGGCCCGCTAGCCTGCGCTACTGGATGGAAGAACTACTGAGGGGGAAAGGTCTACTGCTGCTGCTAGCGGATCGGCCCCCGGCGCGGGATGTCTTTCTGAAGCTGCCGCGCATGGAGCTAGAGCCCCTGACCCCAGACGAAATTCGCACCATCATGTACGCCGAAGCTACGGCTCAGGGCATGGCCATCAACCCCGCCAAGTTTGCCGACCTTCAGCAGCGGGTGGGGGGCAACCCGGCTTTGGCCAAACGAGTGGTGCATGAGGAACTGCTGGGCATCGGGGAAGAGATGAGCACTGACCACCGCCAGTACATCGACGGCACACCCTTCCTGATTGCCAGCCTCAGCGCCGTTGGCATTGTGCGATTCATTGGCATTGGCCTGGGCGATAAGGCGCTCTACATCGTGGGCGGGGTGGCCACCCTCTTAGCCATGACGCTACGGACGTTGTTCTACTCCATGAACCGGAAGAGTACGAGGTTAGGTAAATGAGGATACGAGGCATTGGGGGGGATGAATCTAGCCAACTGGCCCCAGGGCAATGGGTCAATGTTTGGCAAATGAGTGTCACTGGGCCTGAGTTTTACTGCACTTGCTTAGTCAGTGAGCTTGGGGATTTGGCCACAGAAGAGTATGTCCTAGAACCCATTGAGGTGCAGCCATGATGAGTGTGACCCATGCATCCCTGGCGATCGCCGCCACAGCCATTGGTATTGGCACAGCAGACCCCTATGTGCTGACCACTGCGGCGATCGCATCTCAGCTACCCGACATCGACACCACCGAAAGCTTCTCAGGTCGCCTGATTTGGCCCCTGACCAACTTCCTAGAGCAGCGGTTTCCCCATAGGTCACTGACTCACTCATTCATGGCCACGGGCATTGTGGCGGGGCTGGCGGCACCTCTGCTGTGGTTTCAGTGGCAGTTTTTCTTGGCTGTGGTGCTGGGCTACTTCGTGGGCTGGTTTGCCGATGCCTTTACCAAGTCTGGCGTCGAGGCGTTCTACCCCAACCCCGCCCGCCTGGTCATCCCCGGCAACCCCAGGGCCAGGCTCGACACGCGCAGCCCGGCTGAGTATTGGGTGTTGTCCACCGCCGTCTTCTTGACCGTGATCAGCATCAACCTAACCAGCGCCGGGGGACTCTCTGAAACCGTAGCCAGAACGTTCTTTAACGATGCTGGCAGCGCCGCCGACTTATTCCACAAGCATGGAGCCTCCCATCGGGTCTTTGTCACCGTCGAAGGCATCCATACCTACACCCGGCAGTCAGTGAGCGGCACCTATGAAGTGCTTGAAGCTAGCACCAGCGACCTAATTGCTGAGCACGTCGTCACAGGTCAGATCTACAAAATCGGCAAAGGAAGTGATGCTCAGATCCGGCCCAACCGAGTCAAGGTCAAGCTAGGCGATCCGGTCAGCGTGTCGGCCCAGATGTTCAACCTGCAAGAGATTGGGGTGATGGAATGGCTAGCGGCTGTGCCCCAGAACGCCTACATCAGCGGCAGCCTGGTAATTGACGACCTGGATGAAGCGCCGCCCTCGGCCAACCTCGAAACCTACCCCACGATAAGACTGTCCACTGGACAGCTTGAGCTGCAAAATGCTCACCCCCAGGAGATTCTGTCGCTTCTGCGTGACTTCTGGATTTTGCAGGGTAGCGTTATTGTCAAAGTGAAAGCATGAGCAGCCTGGGGAAATCCCTCTGTTGTTCGCCTATGTACGGATTCGTGATTCGCTTTTATGGGTAGACGCTGGCTAGCTTTAGCGAATCGACAAACGGTGATCTCGCTGTCCCTGCTGTTGCTGTCCCTGCTAGTTTATGGGTTAGTTTCGACCCGAGCTGAAGTCAACCTTTTGACCCCGCAGGGATTAAAGCAGGTAGTTGAGGAATCCGGGGTGTGGGGTATTTTGACCTACATTGCCGTGATTGCTCTGGCAGTAGTGCTTAGCCCCATCCCAGGAGCACCGCTAACAGTGACCGCTGGAGCTATTTGGGGAGCTATTCCTGCCGGGATTTATAGCGTTATTGGCGGGTTCTTGGGTGGCCTGGTCGCTTACTTTATTGGTCACTCATTGGGCCGTTCGGCTGTGCGCGCATTGACCGGAAAGGTTGTCTACTTCTCGAAGGAACGGGGAGAAAAACTGTTGGGGTTTTTGATCTTTACAACCCGCCTCCTGCCAGTGATGTCGTTTGACTTAATCAGCTACGCAGCGGGTCTAACGGGAATGTCGATCAAGATCTACGCGATCGCTACTCTAATGGGCATGATTCCTTCGACCCTGCTGCTGACCTACATGGGAGAGGCGTTCACCATTGGCCTACCCCTGGGTATTGCGATGGCCGTTGTTTTTGGAGTGCTTCTAGTCGTATTGCCCTGGGGCATTCGGCGCTACAACTGGCTCGACCTACGTGACATCATTCGGATTGAATGACGGTTGGCTGCTGTGATTCTTTCTCGCCTGAGGGAATTCTGTCTTTAACTGACTCATCAGTAAAGGTATGACAACTCCTCCATCCCACCGTGAAGGCACTCCACTACAAGCTTTCATCGGTCTAGGGGGTGTTCTGGGGATGATAGGACTGATTTGGATTACGCGGGCAGAGCCAACCCAGGGACAAGCCCCAGCAGTGCAGCCGCCTCAGCCACAGCTAATCACCACACCCCCAGTCAGCACTCAGCCTAGAGTCCTCGCCTTTACGCTGACTCTCAGCGCCCCCGACGACTTGAAAGTACGCCAGGGCGATTACGTCAATGCTGGGGATGTCTTAGCCGACCGCAACCGCGAACGCAGCGGCCTCCAGGCGCAGCTCCAGCAGACTCAAATCTCTCTCCAGCGCATTCAGTCTCAGCAGGTGTTAGAGCCGCCTGAGCCCTTGCCGGTGCCCCCGGTGTCTGGCCTACCCCCGGTGTTCTATGGCACTCAAGAGGCGGCGATCGCGCAGATTGAAGACAACATCGACCTCCAAAAACGCAAGATCGACCTGCTGGGCACCATGCGCCCCTCAGAGGTGCCCCCGGCCATGCGCGAGCACGAAGACCGCATCCTGGAGAAGCTGTATCGAGATCTGGAGCTAGCCAAGGCGGAGCTGAAGCAGGCCCAGGAGAAACGCGCCCACCAGGAGTATGAACATTCCCTCTCGATGGCGCGGCGGGCTGAGGAAGCCAACCAACAGCGGCTGATGCACTCTCAGCAGCGGCAGCAGGCCGACCAGCAGCGCCGGGAGAAAGCTTTTCAAGAGGCGCAGCTGCAAGTTCAGATTGAAACCAACAACGCCAAACTATTAGACCTATCGACGGTCAGGAGTCCCTATGCTGGTACGATTCGCCGGGTCAAGTGGTTGGGGCAGTCTGACAACCGCCTCACAGTGGAAATTACGCTGGCTATTGGCGGTGGGTCTAGCCCTGATGCCTTTACTATCCAGCCCCTCCCCGTCCCTGGCCCAGTCGAAACAGGACGATGACGGCTGGGAGGAAGAGTATGTGGAGGAGGAAGAGCCCGTAGACGTGGAAGACCCCAGCCTGCCGCTAGTCTCTCACCCCGATGATTTTTACCAACTCGACGACAACCCCCTCAACCCCGTGGGCGACAGCCTGGACTTGCTGATCCAAACCCAGATCAACCAAGACCTCTGGGCGGCCATGATGGGCGACTTGCCCTGCCTAGAGCCAACCACCGAGTGCATCAGCCAGCTACAGGCTATGGCGGTGGAGAACAACCTAACCCTGTCCATCATTCAGGAGCGCATCGACGGCATTGACCAGCGCATCGAAGAGGCCCGCAGCCGCAACCAAACCGCTGTCTGGATGGACACTGTTGAACCGCTGATGTCTCGCTACCTGACCTATGAGACAGTCCTGGTCAATGGCCAGCAGCAGCAGCGGGGCTTCTTTGACCGGCTTCTATCAGCCTTCAGCAGCCCCCTCAACGCCATCAACGAAGCCCTCAGCCTGATTGGTATACCGCTGATTCGGGGGGTGACCCAGACCAATGCTAGAGCGCAACAGACGGCGATCGCCATCAGCGACCTTCAGGTAAAGGTGGCCCAGATCGAGCAGGAGAAGCGCAAAATCGCCGAGACGCTGCGGGAGCAGGTTGCCTTGGAAATACTAGAGTTTGACGCGACCCGGCGCGAGTTCCAGATCTCCCAGGAGATTTCCCGCCGCGCAGTGGTTCAACACCGCCTGCTAGAGATTGACTACCGCTTCAGCCCTCGAATCGACAGCGTTACATATCTGAGCCATTTGTCACAGCTAGATAGGCAGAAGGCAGATACTTACCGGGCTTGGGCAAGGTTGAGAACTCGCCTGGCCCGGATTCAGATGTTGACGTTGGGGAGCGAGTAGCCTAGAACGTAATCCAGGCCGGGGGATTCGTGAGCCAGGGAGGGGTTAGGCAAGAGGTTCCCTGGTTGAAATAGATGTCAAAGAGATAGTCCTCGAAATCTGGATCTGCTCCAATAGCCGCTCCACGAGTAGAACTTTCAGCTTCCCAATCAAAGTTAGACTCTCGCCAATCCCCAGAGAACCGGACTGTGGGCGGGCCTGATGTAGCACCACCCGCTGCACCCTCCACAGGATCACTGGAAATAGGGTAGTTACCGAAAGCCGCATAAATCCAATAGCTTTTACCCCGCTGAAATAAGGGCGAAGCTATGACAATATTGCCGTTGTAGCCGTAGCAGAAGCCAGCACCCGCTGGAATAGTTAAACCTGGCCCAGCCGACCTGGGAAAATCGTTTCCTCCCCAAGGCCCATCGGGGAACCCATCGCTATCTCGGTCATTGGGGATGCCATCGCCGGTAGAGTCATCCACCAGCCCATCACCGTTGAAGTCGTGGATCGTGGGGTTATAGGTGGCCAGGGTAAAGTCGTACATGCTGGGGGTGCCAGTGTCCCCGCCAGAACCCCCAGACCCGCCTGAGCCATCCCCAGATCCGTCTGAACCACCAGATCCACCCCCAGAGTCGCCAGAGCCACCAGTGCCAGATCCGCCAGAGTCAGAGCCACCTGAGCCACCAGACCCACCCCCAGAGTCACCAGCACCAGCACCGCTGTCCCCTGAGCCACCAGAGCCGCCTGAGCCTCCGCTGCCCCCAGATCCGCCTGAACCGCCTGAACCACCGCCGCCTACTCCAGCGATCGCACTCGGGATAGACCGGGCTGATTCCACCAGGGCCGTAGCTATCTCTGTGCCAGCGATCGCCTCAGCAAAGATGTCTGTCCAGGGCTGAGGTAGGTATAGCGCCCCTCGGAGGCACTGTAGAGGAGTCGTTTGAGGCATCTGGCTAATCTGAAATTCTGCATAGCTGCTGCCTGAAGTCGTAGGAAGCAGGATGCTCTGGTTAAAGTTGATGGTCTGGGTTTCTCGAATCCGCAAGAAGCCACAGGCATTCGTGCTGCGGGTCAAGATGCGAAGCTGACCAGGATAGGTGACTTCGTAGCGAGTGTCCGGCAGCTTGCCGACGATCACCAGGTCGCCGCTCGATGTCTTGAAGTTCTGGGGCCGTTCCTCATCTAGAGCGTAGGAACCATCAGACTTAGATCGACAGTTGGGCCTGATGCGAGTTTGCAGGTTTGCGGGGTTTATGACTGCTCCATCTACCTGGACGGTAGCCATCGGATAGTTTGCTGAGTTGCTGACTACCAGCAGGCCACAGCGGGTAGAGGTGAGGTTACGGCTGGGCGGGGTGTCGATGCCGACCCGGATCTGACTATTGGGCGGCAGCTTGTAGACCGAGATGCCGCCGTCGCCGTCGCGGTACACATGGCCCTGGGCAGCCATCAGTGGGGCAGCTAGCAGCAGAAGTAAAGGCAGAGAGAGAGAGAAAGATGGTTTCATAATAAAAAAGCCTCTCCGTAGAGAGGCCAGCTCAGCGTGTGTGTGAGGAACAAACTTATTACCAGCTAGCGGGGGTATACAGTTGCCCGCTACGGCACAGAGGCTCTAGGCTGGCCTCTGGCAGCGTAGTGACGTTATAGGCGGTGCCACCCAACTCAAACGCCTGGTTCGCCGTGTCTTCCCAAGGAACCGTGCTGGTGCCGTTGATGGCCACAAACCCACAGGCATTGGCGGTCACGTTGCGGGTGCGGCCACCCGCGTAAACTGCCTCGTAGACGGTGTTGGGAGTTTTTACCACAACTACCTCACCAGCCCCTGTCTTAAAGTTTGAGGCCCGTGCTTCTTCGAGGTTGCTGTTGACGCAACGGGGAAGCAACTGAGTGGGCAATGCCATCTGGTCAATGGTGGCCCCATCCACAGACACCAGGCTGGTGAGGGCATTAGAAGCACTGTCCCGTAGGACAACTAGACCACAGGCATTGGCCGTGACCCGTCGTGCCGAGGTGGCGTTGGGGTAGGTCATGGTCAGCCGTTCGCCCGGAGTGCGGTTGGCCACGACCACCTGGGGGGTGCCGTTGGAACGCATCACCTTATAGACGGTGTTGCCGCTGTACATCTGAGCTGAAGCAAAAGGGGCAACAGCAGCAGCGGCTACCAATCCAATCCCCGCCATAACTAGAAATTTACGTCTTTTCATATCAACTAATTGCGAACCTCCATCGAGTGGACTACCGGAAACACTTGTATAACGGTACTTTTTTAGGACGACTGCCCACGTCCGGCACACTATGGGATTGCAACGATGAAAATCGTGAATTTGCGGCTGGTTTTGCGGTTTCTCTAAGTGGTCTTACGGGATTGGCTTTAGCCAGATTGTCTTGGATGGCGCGGCTGTGGATGTTGAGGGGGCGTCGGCCTATTCAAATACCCGGTGAGCGCCACTACTGAAGACCGGGCCAAGGGGGCTGCTGCGGGGGTGTGGAAGGCTGAGAAATGACAAAGACCTGTGGCCTGGGTAGTATCAGCGTATTAAGGCAGGAGGGGCCGACCATGACAACGCCAGACAACTCAACCCCAGAACGCATTGTCAGGTTTACCGTTGATATGCCGGAATCTCTGCATGAACAGCTGTCTCAGAAAGCAGACCACTACGGGAAGAAGAAGGCCATGGTGGTTCGGTTGGCGATCGCGCAGACATTAAAGGATTGAGACGATGGGGCTAGAATTCACTGGGCTGAACTATTCTCCTGAGTAATTGCATTAGGTGGAAGACATGGATCCGTTGAACAATTGGGCTATCAACCTGGCAGCAGCAACAGACCCGTCTGAGACTGACCTGGCTCCTGATATTTTGGCGGCTTACCTGGAAGGGGGCGATAGTAGGACAGAACTATTTAAGCAAACCGATACCAGCATTGCTGGAGGCTTTGGCCCCGGCAGTGCGATCGCATTATTGCCTTTGGTGTTGCGCGGCATTGCCGCAGCGGGCAAGTGGGTACTAACCTTAATCTCTGCCGATGCAACTGGCAATATTGTGAGTGTCGTCAAGGACTTGCTAGACATCGGCAAAGATGTCACCCCAAAAGAGAAACTGGAGCAGCTACCCGATACCAACCCCTATACGGCACTGAAGCGGGTCATTGACACCGTTGGAACCGAGCTACGGACGGCGGGTATTGAGGCCAATGAAGCTGACCTGATTACCTTCCGGGTCTTAGATTCTCTACTCGAAGACTCCCAGGGCACGGCCACGTTTATAGACCAGCTGGGGCCAAATCCATGACCACCACAAGGCACATTAAAAGCAACGTGCTGCCTCCCTGGCTATGGTTCTGGCTGGTCGTGTTCTTCGTGCTGCTGCTGCCCTACTACTTGGCCGTCTGGATTCGCAACATTCAAGAGCTTTTCCAAACCCCTGCTGCTGGTATAGACCCCGTGACCGGTGCCGCCTATCGAATCCTGGGCCTGGTGGGACTTCTAGAGTTAGTGCCGTCTCTGGCCCTGTTTCTGGGGATTATAGCCCTGCTGCGGCCTGCAATTAGAACCAATCGTCTGGAGAAGGAATACAAACTCAAGCCCGCTGGCCCCACAACTACGGTGATGGTTGAAATCCTAGAGTTTATTCACCACCATGCTCCAGGAATTGAGGTTAGAGCAAATCGCCTACGCTTTGACCAGCCTCCTTTTGTGTACCCACTGGGGTTTGGCACAACTGCGATCGCTATCTTTGGTCAACTGGTCAAGCTATGGCAGTCAGATCGCCCAGCCGCAGAGGCAATCTTGCTCCACGAGTTAGCCCACTACCGCCACGGTGATGCCCTGATTATTGGCGCGGGTAGCCCGTTTAGGGGGGTGATTGAGCAGTGGGGTAAGCTCTACAGCCGACTCTTCTTAGTGCCCTTCATCCTGTCGTTTGTAGCGATTGCCATTCTCTTCTTTGGCGAGATCATCTACCTGATGTCGATGGGTGTCGGGGGGATTGGATTACTTGTCAGCGCTATTGTTCACAAATTGGTACAAACTGCCGGAATGTTATTTTGGGCACTGTTCATTAGCTTTGGCCTGCTGATCTTTACGACCAGCGTGTTCATTGTGCCAATGGTGGCGATTTGGTGCTCTGAACTAAATGCAGATCAGGCTCCTGCCAGCCGGTCAGTTGAAGATGCCCTTAGTGCTCTCCATCGGCTCCCAGAACAAGCTCAAGGCCGGAAATGGCTATTATTTCGGCTGGCTCATCCCCCCGCCAAACTACGGCAGTGGATGGCCACAAACTCAGCCCATCTGTTGGGGAAGGTCACGCTGTTGCTGCTATTCCCTCTGTCCTTTGTCCTACAGGCATGGCTTCTGAGGTTGCTGAGGGCTTTGGGGCGGATCAATGGCATAGAGATTGTATCCATTGACCGGGTGGCCAGCCCCCAAACTATATCGGGGCTATGGCTAGTCGCCGCTGTACTGCTGATTGTGTGGCCCTTTTTGGCCTCAGCCTGGGAGAGAGTTTTTTGCAGTGGCCAGCGATCGCCTTCCCTTAATCCTCTGGCCTACTGGGTGAGCGCTGGAGTTCTGGGTGGACTTGGCCTTTGGGGAATTTACTAGGATTTTTCTCGGCCCGAAATATTGAGTAATGTTAAGGGTTGTTCCATCATCCCGATGGGCACTCTGAGCTGAGTAGATAAAACAAGGCTATTTATGAAGCCTTATTTAAAGCAGGCATAAACGTTATTGATGCCGCTGTTTCAGGATGCAGTAATTGCGTTACAACTCTGCAAAGAGGAATTATCCTAAAACACATAGATTATCAACCATCAGAAGAGCATAGAGTAAGGTCAATAACTACCCTGCATTGACTCCAAATGCACATTTTCGCAAATCTTATGTTTGCCTAATGAGCCATTTTTTACTCCTTGCTATGTGATCCCAATCTTTATTACAGCAGATAAGTAGGAGAACAGAATCATTTGTAAAACGCCGCAGCCTCTTCACAAAGCATCCAAACTCTTGAACGGTGAGAGTTTGGATGTTTCAGCCTATCCTGCGTTTAATCTAGCCTTCTTACATATAAATATGTATCAACAGTTTGGTAATATTGTACTGATATTAGCGCGACAGCTCAATAACTCCGGCATCCAAACTCCACAAAGAAGAGTTCAGTCAGATCAAGCGCAGTAACGCCCTGCCTAAGAAAGGCTAGCCCTAAATTAACTTATTGACAGGTTGAACTTATGAAAAATTCTATTTTTAGTTTTGGATTCTTGCTAGCTCTTGGTTTTATTGCTGGCGCAGCACTTCCCACTTCCGCTCAGCCAACCGATGAAAATCCTGTTTATCAAATCTGCACTAGAAAACCGGGTTCACGGGTCAACCTAAGGACAGGCCCAAGCACTAGCTTTGCTGTTGGGCTGGAACAGGTTGGCTCTGGTGGGAGAGCCGTTGATAACACTTTTAGAGAACTGGGCTATTCCCTCGCCCAGGGTGACGTGCTGGGAGACCAAATTGACCAGTATCAAGTTGTTCAAAATTCCCAGGGCGAGTCGTGGTCGTTAGTAGGCACAAACCAATGGGTTGCCTGGGTTCGCTCTGACTTTATCTGCCCCATCAGGTTACAAAACTAAGACTACGTTCTAGCGAAGGGTGCCTCATGGTGCGATCGCATTTCCGAAGTTTTGATTGTGTTCTGGGGATAACCAGCTAAACAACAGCTAGAAATGGCCAAGGGGCCTGAAATATACAGGGGTAAGGCAAACAGGCAATGACCACAATCTATCCAACTCAGGTCACATGCTCTCAATGTGGAACTGAGCATGAATTTATGGAGGTGGGTAGCACCAGTGTCTTTGGGTCGCCTGACCTTGACCTACGGCCTGCGCCTTTAGCAAGGTATAACCTTGGCTATGATGTCCAGCAATGCCCCAATTGCGGCTATTGTGCTGCTGATATTTCCATACCCTTGGAATCTGATGTAGCTCAAAACCTAGTGTTGAGTGATGGCTACCAGAGCCAGCTACATCATGCTGACTTTCCAGAGTTAGCGAAACAGTTTATCTGCCTGGCCCTACTTGCTGAGGCCGAAGGCGATCTACAAGCAACGGCCTGGGCCTACCTCCGCGCCGCCTGGGCCTGCGATGACGATGGACAAGAGGCCCAGGCCAGCCATTGCCGAGCAAGAGCGGCTGAATACTTCCAGCAGAGGCACTCAGCCGATGCCGAGGATGAGCTGGACGTAGATGAAAAGGGCAGCCAAGAAGCGCTGTTGTCTGACGTGCTAAGACGGGCTGGGCAGTTTGAATCGGCCCAGGCAGTTTGTGAGCAGGGCTTGAGGGTGGCCACCAGCGATGTTCTTCAAGCTGTCCTACGTTATGAACACAGTCTTATTAGTCAGCAGGACACTGGCTGTTACACGATTGAAAATGCAATGAGTACGGTGGCATAGGTTTTTTTGCAAGTGTTCTGGGGATAATAAGGCCAGGAGTTGTTTGATGGTCGCCCCAATGACGGAAATAGAAGGGTGTTGCTGACGGAAATTTGGTTCTGTTCTAATGTCTGATCGTTTTTTTGAAGCCCCTATCCTCAACTCCCCCTATGCCTACCCAGCAGAGCATTGGGAGCTAGATGAGTCTCGCCAGCCCACAGGACAGACGATCCCTACCCGTCGTCCTACGGATTTCATCACCCCCATTCCCAAGCCTCGAAAGCGGCGGCAGTCCCAGGATGCTGTACAGCAAACCCTTACTCTGTTTGATACCGAGGGCATTTCAGACGACTCCCAAGCCTACGACCTCTCTCTATACATCAACAGCATTCGGGAGAAGGTAAGCGCTTGGCGTAACCTGCCTGATCCTTCCACTTGGAAAGTTACCCCCACCACTGAAAAGCTGCTGCAACACTGGCGGCACTATCCCTTCGAGGGCATCCGCCCCTTCTTCTGTCAGGTCGAGGCTGTAGAAACGGCTATCTGGCTGGCGGAGGTGGCCCCCAAGGCAGGAAAGAAGGAGAAGGCTTTTCTTGAGCACATTCAGGCGGTTAACGAAGACGCCAACCCCGATATCCTGCGAGTCTGTCTCAAGCTAGCTACTGGGGCAGGGAAAACCACTGTCATGGCCATGTTGATCGCTTGGCAGACGCTCAATGCTGTGCGTAGCCCCAACAGCCAGCGGTTCACTAAAGACTTTCTGCTTGTCACCCCTGGCATTACCATTCGCGATCGCCTACAGGTTCTCAAGCCCAACGACCCCAACAGCTACTACAGCACCCGCGACCTGGTGCCTAGCGATATGGTGCTTGACCTGCAAAAGGCCAATGTGGTCATCACCAACTACCATGCCTTCAAACTGCGGGAACGGTTACAGATAGCGGCTGGCACTAGGAAGCTACTCAAAGGGCGAGGTGAGGAACCCCAGACCGTCGAAACTGAAGGCCAGATGATCCAGCGGGTCATGGGCAGTCTGGGCAAGAACGTCCTGGTGATCAACGACGAGGCCCACCACTGCTACCGGGAAAAGCCGGGTGAGGATGATGAGCCCGATCTGAAGGGCGACGACAAGGACGAGGCCAAGAAAAATGCAGAAGCGGCCCGCCTGTGGATCTCTGGCCTGGAGGCGGTGAAGCGCAAGCTAGGAGTGCAGCGGGTCTACGACCTCTCAGCTACGCCCTTCTTTCTCCGGGGTTCTGGCTATGCCGAGGGCACATTGTTTCCCTGGACAGTCAGCGACTTCTCACTGATGGATGCGATTGAGTGTGGCATCGTCAAGCTGCCCCGTGTGCCGGTGGCCGACAACGTACCAGGGGGCGACATGCCCAAGTTCCGCAACCTCTGGGAACACATCGGTAAGAACATGCCTAAGAAGGGCAGAGGGGCCGCTAAGACCCTTGACCCACTCTCATTACCCAAAGAGCTTTGCACCGCCCTAGATGCCCTCTACGGCCACTACGTGAAGACCTTTGACCTGTGGCAGGAGCGGCAGATTCCAGTACCCCCGGTATTCATCGTGGTGTGCAACAACACCTCAACATCAAAGCTGGTCTACGACTACATATCTGGCTTCACGCGGGAGAACGACGAGGGGGAGGAAGTTTACAACGCGGGTCGGCTGGAGCTATTTCGCAACTACGACGACTACGGCAACCGCCTCACCCGGCCCAAGACCCTGCTGATCGACAGTGAGCAGCTAGAGTCTGGGGATGCTCTCGACAAGAATTTTAGAGATATTGCTGCTGAAGAAATTGAGCGGTTCCGCTACGAGATTGGCCAACGGGACGGGTCAGCCGCCGCTGAGAAACTGACGGATCAAGACCTGCTGCGGGAGGTGATGAACACCGTTGGGAAGGAAGGCAAGCTGGGGGCCGAAATCCGTTGTGTTGTCTCTGTCTCCATGCTTACTGAAGGCTGGGATACCAACACTGTGACCCACGTTCTGGGGGTGCGGGCCTTTGGCACTCAGCTACTCTGTGAGCAGGTGATTGGTCGAGCGCTGCGCCGCTACTCCTACGACCTCAACGAAGAGGGGCTATTCGATGTCGAGTACGCCGATGTGTTTGGCATTCCCTTTGACTTCACCGCTAAGCCCGTTGTTGCCAAGTCTAAGCCCCCCAAACGGACAGTCAATGTCAAAGCGGTGAAGCCGGAACGGGATGAGCTAGAAATTACCTTCCCCAATGTTCAGGGCTACCGGGTGGAGCTGCCCGATACCAAGCTAACGGCAGAGTTTACCCGAGACTCATTGCTTGAGCTAACCCCGTCGCTGGTGGGGGCTACCAAAACGCAGAACTCCGGCATCATTGGCGAAAGCGTTGATATGAACGTGAAGCACTTGGAGGGCGTGCGCGAGTCCACCGTCCTCTACGAACTCACCAAGCACCTGATCTACAACAAGTACCGTGACCCCGGCGAAGAACCCAAGATCCATCTGTTCGGCCAACTCAAGCGGATTGCGCGGCAGTGGATGAAGGATCACCTCAAATGCACTGGCGGCACTTGCCCAGCCCAGCTCATGTACCGGGAAATTGCCGATACCGCTTGCGATCGCATTAAGGCTGCCATCACTGAGGCCACCATTGGAGAGAAGCCGATCAAGGCTGTTCTCGATGCCTACAACCCCACCGGCACCACTGCCGCTGTCAACTTCAACACCTCCAAAGAAACCCTCTGGCAGACTGATCCGCGCCTCAGTCACGTCAACTGGGTGGTATGCGATAGCGACTGGGAAGCGGAGTTGTGCCGAGTGGTAGAGGGCCATCGACGGGTCAAAGCCTATGTGAAAAACCAGGGCTTAGGGTTTGAGGTTCCCTATCTCTATGGCTCCACTCCCCGCAAGTACATCCCCGACTTCATTGTGTTGGTAGATGATGGCCACGGCCCCGATGACCTACTGAATCTGGTGGTGGAGGTTAAGGGCTACCGAGGCGAGGATGCCAAGGACAAGGCCAGCACCATGCGGAACTATTGGGTTCCTGGAGTTAACAATCTAGGCAAGTTTGGCCGCTGGCAGTTTGCTGAGTTCACCTCAGTCTTTGAGATGGATGCAGAGTTTCATTCTCTTGTAGAAGCAGTCATCGGCTCAACAGCTAAGGAGGCTGCTTAATGGCTATCCCTGAACTAGGAACTCTCATAGAAGTGAACCTACGTGAAGCTTGGATTCATGAGGCCCACAGTTTTACGCCTTGGTTAGCACTCCACCTCGATGCCCTGGCCCATAAGCTAGGAATCTCACTGGAGCTAGAAGGCCAAGAAGTTCCCGTAGATAGCTTCTCCGCCGATATCCTGGCCCGTAACCCCATAGACGATAGCCTGGTGCTGATTGAGAACCAGCTAGCGGGGTCTGACCATACCCACCTGGGCCAAATCATGACCTACCTGGCGGGGCTAGATGCCCATACCGTAGTGTGGGTAGCCGCCGACTTTAGAGAAGCCCATCTGTCGGCGCTGAAGTGGCTGAATGAGAATACCGGCGACGCATTCTCGTTCTTCGCTGTGAAAGTTAAGGCAGTGCGAATCGGCAGCTCCCCTATTGCCCCTGTGTTTGAGGTAATGGCTAGGCCCAACAACTGGGAACGTCAGCTCCATGCGATCGCCCAGGAAACGCGGCAGATGTCGAGCATGGGGCTGTTCAGAAAGGAATTCTGGACGCACTACGTGAATCGGTTTCCTGATGAGTTGGCCAGATATCAAGCCGATGCCGCAAGTTCCCGATGGCGATCGCTCGATGGTTTAGATCTGGTGGTGACGGTCTACCTGGCTCAGAAGTCCGTAGGGGTCTTCATTCGAGGTAGGCGAGGTATGGCCAATGCCGATGTCTTTGCTCTCCTGGCTCCCCATTCTGACCGTCTAAGAAGCCTAACTGGGGCTGAATTGGGCAACCCAGAGGCAGGGCACTATTTCTCCCTCAGCTCTTTCAAATGCATTTCAGCCGACAGAACGCAATGGAATGGAATGAGTGATTGGCTCCACAATACCGCCGACGCCTACGAAGCAGCTTTAAGAGATATTTTTGAAGGTCAAGCCTAATGCCCCCCCGCACACCCAAACAGTCCAAGCAAGTCGAATCTCTCAAGCATGGCGATGACAAGCGCAAGAACATCCCCACCGCCGAGCATCAGTCTGTGATGGCCGATGAGGAGCGTAGCCCTATCCGTGTGGCCTATGAGCGCCGCAACCCTGACCTAGACCCCCAACTGGTGTGGCGGGGTAAGGACATGCAGGATTGGTCTGACCTGGTGGTGAGTGCTCCACCGCTCTACATTCAAGAGAAGGTGCAGCCAAAGGTCTTGCTAGATGACTTGTTAAAGCAAAGCCAGCAACGGGCCGAAGCCACCCAGGACATGCAGCTAGGGTTTGACCTATTTGCAGACTTTGACGGGCTACCCCAGGACGCTACGGCTACAGACTTCTACAAGCACGATGCTAACTGGTCTAACCGCATGATCTTGGGCGATAGCCTTCAGGTGATGGCTTCTTTGGCCGAGCGGGAGGGACTGCGGGGGAAGGTGCAGTGTATCTACCTCGACCCGCCCTATGGGATTAAGTTCAACTCGAATTTCCAGTGGTCAACCACTAGCAGGGATGTGAAGGACGGGAAGCTGGACAACATTACGCGGGAACCGGAGCAGGTGAAGGCGTTTCGAGATACCTGGCGGGATGGAATTCATTCGTATTTGACTTATTTGCGCGATCGGTTGACGGTGGCGAGGGATTTACTGAGTGATAGCGGCTCGATTTTTGTGCAGATTGGGGATGAGAATGTTCATAGGGTTCGTGTCTTATTAGATGAAGTATTTGGTGATGAGAACTGTGTTGCTCAAATTTCAGTAAAGAAAACAAGTGGTGCAACAAGTGAATATCTACCCGGAACCACAGACTTTGTACTTTTTTACGCCAAAAATAAAATAGGTCTCAAGTATCGACAATCATTAATGAAAAGGCTTCTTGGTGAGGATGGTGACAAAACTTACACCTATCTGAAAGATGAAACTGGAAAAAGTAGGCGACTTTCTGCATCCGAGCTATCAGAGATTTCAAATACGGCTCAAGGGTACTACATTCATCGTATGCAGACACTTACGAGTCAATCTGTTGGACGGGCTAAAGGTGAGGGTGCGGCAAGCTGGTTCCCTATAGATCTTCAGGGTAAAGCCATCAAACCACCAATGACTGCCCGATGGAAAACGAATGAGGATGGAGCCAGTCGGCTGAAAGCAGCAAACCGTCTTGCTTTGACAGGTTCAACTATTTCTTATGTACGTTTCCACGGTGACTTTCCTGTTTTTCCCGTTACTGACTTGTGGGTGGATACACAGTCAGGAAGCGCTATGGACAAGATGTATGTTGTTCAAACATCAATAAAGGTCATCGAACGCTGCATCCTCATGACCACAGACCCCGGCGATCTAGTCCTGGATCCTACCTGCGGCTCTGGCACTACTGCCTACGTCGCTGAGCAATGGGGTCGCCGCTGGATTACCATCGACACTTCCCGCGTTGCCCTAGCCCTAGCCCGTGCCCGGATCATGGGTGCCCGCTACCCCTATTACCTGCTGTCAGACTCCAAAGAAGGGCAGAAGAAAGAGGCTGAGATTACCCGTACCCCTATCTCCCAAGCCCCCACCTACCGCAACATCCGTCAGGGCTTTGTCTACGATCGCGTTCCCCACATCACGCTCAAGGCCATTGCCAACAACACCGAAATCGACACCATCTACGAGCAGTGGCAACCCAAGGTAGAAGCTGCCTTAGAAGCCCTCAACACTGCCCTTGCTGGCCACCCCAAGCCCTATACCATCACCACTGGGGGCCGGGACGGCAAGAAGGTAGACTTTACTGCCAGCGGTACCGTTAAGCTGCCCTCTGGTGAAGATGCCCCCGCCAATGCCCTGCTCGATTGGGAAGTGCCCCGTGAAGCCCCCTCCGACTGGCCCAAGGCTACCCATGAGCCCCTGGCTGAGTTCTGGAAAGCCCGCATTGGGCGACAGCGGGAAATTGACGCATCCATTGCGGCCAATGCTGACCAGGAATTTCTCTACGACAAACCCTATGAGGATAAAGGCACTGTCCGAGTCGCTGGCCCATTCACCGTCGAGAGCCTATCGCCCCACCGAGTGCTGGTGGTGGATGAGAACGATGAACTCATAGACCCCAACCTCACCAAACCCGATCGCAGCGCTGATGAGAAGGAGTTTGCCGATGTCATCCTGGAGAACCTGAAAGTTGCAGGGGTGCAGCAGGCCCATAAGGAAGACAAGATCAACTTCACCACCATCGTTGGTTGGCCAGGGGAGTACATCTGCGCCGAGGGCCGCTATGTCGAGGGTGAGAGCGAGACTGAGAAGCGGGCGGGTATCTTCATTGGCCCTGAGTTTGGCACCGTCTCAAGGGCTGACCTGGTGGCAGCTACCCGCGAGGCTGGGGACGCTGGTTTTGATGTGCTGATTAGCTGCGCCTTCAACTACGATGCCCACTCAGCCGAGTTCAACAAGTTGGGCCGCATCCCGGTACTGAAGGCCCGGATGAATGCTGACCTCCACATGGCTAATGAACTGAAGAACACAGGGGCTGGCAACCTGTTTGTCATCTTTGGTGAGCCGGACATCGACATCGATGAGGTGGAGGATGGCCAGATTCAGGTCAAGATCCATGGCATTGATGTGTTTCACCCTCAGTCTGGAGAGGTGCGATCAAGTAGCCCCGATGAGATCGCCTGTTGGTTTATCGACACAGACTACAACGAGGAAAGCTTCTTTGTGCGCCATGCCTATTTCTTGGGTGCTAGTGACCCTTACAAGTCGCTAAAAACCACCCTCAAAGCTGAGATTGATGAGGAAGCTTGGGAATCCTTATATAGTGACACTTCAAGACCTTTTGATAAGCCAAAGTCCGGAAGAATTGCGGTGAAGGTGATCAATCATTTGGGGGATGAGGTAATGAAGGTTTTTAGTGTGGGTTGAGTCACACGAAATGACATTTAGAGCACAAATTTATTAGCATGAAAATAAATTTTGGTGACAACCATGCCTGAACAGCCTGATGCAGCAGAATTATTTACGATCAGGGAGTTAAAGAAAATGGCCAGCGATGCTGGCGTTAAAAATTATGGCTACATGCGTAAGTCAGAGCTGGCAGATTCTTTAGGGCTAAATGCTTCATCCGGGAATATTTTTGAATCCATATTCAAATTTATTTTTTTGGAACTTGCCTTTGTTGTTTCAAGTTTAGTTGTTGGCTTTTCTCCATTTTTCATAGTGCTATTCTTATGCACCCCGATCGAGTGGAGCCATGTTATTAGAACAGATTGGATGCTGGGCAATTTTGCTATTGGGTTTTACACCTTGGGTTTTCTCGGTCTAACCCTAGTTTCATTTTTTGGCTTGCATTTATCTGCGTTTTTGCGCCGAGTAATCTTTACTGAAATTGCTTTTAGCATTCTAAGCTTGGTAATTGGCTTTACAGGAATGCTTTTGACCATGATTGCATTAATTTTATTTTTTGCGCCTCTTTCATGGATTCACATTATCAGTTCCGATTGGATTGAGAGTGACTTTGCAGGAGGTGTTTTTGGCCTGATCTTCGTGTGCCTGACTGGAATTTTATTTTCGGGCTTGAACCTTGCAACTTGGACTAATAGCAATGAAGGCAGTTAATTGGCTGAGGGAATCAAGACGATGACAGATTGTGAATCGTAATTGAAGGAAATAGTGATGAAATTCCGCATCGCAGATACCTTCACCTGGTTGACCAACAGATACAAAAAACAGCCAATCATTTTAACCAGTAGAGCCTAGCTATTCTCTTTAATTAAATCGACTTTTTGTCTCTCTGTTCTATACATATCTGTACATATCTGTAGATTTCTGAAATGAAACCAAGTTTGACCATGTATATCTCTGGATTACACCAGGCTATTGCGCCTCAATTAAAAGAACTTATTGAAAACGCGATAAGTCTACGCATGGCAGTGGCTTACTGGACGATTAAAAAAGACTATTTGTCTTCTGGCTTAGCAGATCTACTCAAGAAGGAAGACTCATTTGCTTGTATTGATCTTTCACATCCAACCAAGGTTTCCGAAATATGTAGCCTTGCAAGTCATGGCGCAAACACTTACTTTTATCTAAAAAAAATTAATGAAGATATTGGGAGTCCAGATAATCCTGTGCCTTGGATTAGCGATCATCTCTTGCACTCTAAAATTCTTCTTTTTGATTTGCCGAATAGTAAAGCCAGTATTTGGATAGGTAGTCATAATTGGACCGACAGATCCTTATCAGGAATTAACATTGAAACATCAGTAGAGGTTAAAACCGATAAGACATCCTCAATATACGGTCAAATGGAAGAGCTGCTTTACTTGATCAGAGAAGGTTGCCATAAAGTCAATCCTGACATGGAAGAAGTATATAAGAGCATACAGAGAAGAGAAGCTTCTTATCTGTATCTACATTCGATTCTAAGCGCAGATGAGTTGCCACCCAAAAAGAAGTTTTTCCACTTTTTGGGAATTAATCAAAGTGGATTGAGTGATTTTCCTGCGGGAAGGAACGTTGTTTTATTTTTATCTCAAAATTTAAAGGATAAATCGGGCTACCTCTGCAAGGCCAAAGTTTTTAAGTCTGGTCTATTACCTAAAATTGAACCATCTCTTAATTGGCCGAATCTAGAAGATGGATACTGGTCCTTACAAAATATAGATGGTTCTTATGGTGAGTTTAAAAATACTGACGAGCTAGGAAAAGATGAAAAATCAAAAGCATCTTTTTATGCAACGATATTACTTGATAAGCCGCCTGAAGAAATTTTAAACATTGATTCAGAGCTTTCGGACTATGAGTCAGTAATAGATGTGCGGGAAACATTGAATCCCATGCCCCTAGAGCAGCTAAGAGGGAATTTCCTATGGCTGCATCCTACAAGGAAGAATGGGATTATTTTTCAAGAGCCACAAATTGGCAGCCCTAACGTAGAAGATTATATATCTCCCATCACTCCTGGAAAGGTAGCTAAGGTAAAGATAAAAAAGCAAAGCAATAAGAAAAAATCGCAAAACGGACGCTAAGGAAAGTTTTTTAATAGGTTGCTCCTATGGAATTTCGCATTGCTGACACATTCACCGACAGCCTTGCCAAGCTGACCAGCCAGGAGCAAAAGGCCACTAAAACAGCAGCCTTTGACCTCCAGCTCAACCCGACTAGCTCTGGCCTGCGGTTTCATAAACTCGATCGCGCGAAAGACCCCAACTTTTGGTCAGTCAGCGCCAACATGGACATCCGCCTGATTGTCCACAGAACCGACACCAGCCTATTGCTCTGCTACGTTAACCACCACGACGATGCCTACAACTGGGCCAGGCGGCGCAAGATTGAGCGACACCCCAAGACCGGCGCGGCTCAACTGGTCGAGGTGCGGGAAACGGTTGAGGAAGTCATTGTTCATCAGCCCGTCGCCAAAGCTGTACCCCACAAGCCCCGGCTATTTGCCCACACCTCAGCCGATGACCTCCTGGCCTACGGAGTGCCCCAGGAGTGGCTAGAGGACGTGCAGGCGGCCACCGAAGACTCGTTGTTCGATGTGGTTGAGCACCTGCCCCAGGAAGCGGCTGAAGCCCTGCTAGAACTGGCTACTGGCGGCACACCTCAAAAGCCCAAGCCCCTGCCCGACGACAGCGACCCATTCAACCACCCCGATGCTCAGCGCCGCTTCCGCATCATGAACAACGTGGATGAGCTAGAGCGGGCGCTGAAGTACCCCTGGGAAAAGTGGACTGTCTTTCTCCATCCCAGCCAGCGATCTCTAGTCGAGCGAGATTGCACCGGCACTACCCGTGTCTCTGGCTCAGCGGGCACCGGCAAAACCATTGTGGGCTTACACCGAGCGGTCTACCTGGCCCACCTCTACCCCCAGGCCAACATCCTGCTGACCACCTTCTCCCCGCCGCTGGCCAATGCCCTGGCGGTGAAGCTAGAGCGGTTGGTGGGCAGCGAGGGGGCACTCAAAGACCGCATCGAGGTCAAGGCTATCCATGACGTAGCCCAGGAACTCTACACCGCTACCCATGGCCCCCCAGCGATTGTGGATGGCGATGAGTTGCGATCGCATCTGCTAGCCACCGCCGATCAGCTCTGCCCTGGCAAATTTGCTGAAACCTTCCTATGGAATGAGTGGAGCGAGGTCGTAGACCCGTGGCAGCTCACCACCTGGGAAGCCTACCGAGATGTGCCCCGGCTGGGCCGCAAGACTCGACTGGGCAGTAGGCAGCGAGAGATCCTGTGGCAGGTCTTTGAGCAGGTTCAGCAGTGGCTCAAGGCTGAGGATGCCCTGACCTGGGCCGGGGTGCTTGATCAGGTAACGAACGACATCACCAGTGCTGGGGACTTTCCCTATACCTTTGCCGTGGTGGACGAGGCTCAAGATATGGGCGTGGCCGAGCTGCGGTTCTTTGCCGCCATTGGTACCCAGCGGCCCGACAGCCTATTCTTTACCGGCGACCTGGGCCAGCGCATCTTTCAGCAGCCTTTCTCTTGGAAAGCCTTGGGCATCGACATTCGGGGGCGATCGCAAACCCTCACCATCAACTACCGCACCTCTCACCAAATCCGCGCCTCAGCAGATCGACTACTACCCAGCACCATTAGCGATGTGGACGGCAACCAAGAAGACCGCCGCAATACTGTCTCAGTGTTCAACGGCCCCGCCCCTTCTGTGGAAGTACACGACAGCCCAGAGGATGAAATCGAGTCGGTGGGCGAGTGGATCGCCAACCACCTGACCATGGGCCTACAGCCTGAAGAGATTGGGGTCTTTGTGCGCGATCGCCCACAGCTAGACCGTGCGATCACAGCCATCAAAGCCGCTGGGGCAATGCCGGTAGAGCTGGATGACCACATTGCCTGCGCTCCTGGTCGCATTGCCGTCAGCACCATGCACCTGGCCAAGGGGTTGGAGTTTCGGGCTGTGGTGGTGATGGCCTGTGATGACGAGGTGATCCCCCAGCAAGAGCGCATCGAGAGCGTGGCCGATGAGTCTGACTTGGAGGAGGTCTACAACACAGAGCGACATCTGTTGTACGTGGCGTTGACCAGGGCCAGGGATTATCTGCTGGTTAGTGGGGTAGATCCTGCTTCTGAGTTTTTGGATGATTTGTGATTTTGTTTAGGATTAATCATGAAGACGAAATTAGGCGTTTTTTGCTTCTCTATTCTTCTTCTACTAGGAGTAGCTGTTCCTGTACTAGCCCAGCAACGGAGATTGGTTGAAGAAGGCTGCCGCCAAGGCTCATGTTGGGCCACTTATTTTCTAAGCAAGCGGCTTATTCATCAAAACCAGCTTGGTGGTCAAAACAGTAAGCTTTATGAGGTAAGTCTAGAGGTAAACTCTGACTACGATGGCACTAAAAGCCGTACTCAATGGGTATATTGCTCGTTAGACAAACCCTTTGTCGCTTTTGATTTTCCTGAAGAGGATGATGAGTTTGTTTATTTTCACTATCTTAGTCCTGCAAATTCATTAGAAATTGGTGGCTATAATTCAGGTAGCTATAGTCTCTATTGGGCAATATGCCATGATCGATTCATTGTTGATCCATTTGCTTTGACTTCGACTGCTAGACAGATGGGCTACAACGAAAGTATTACTAATTATCAAATAGTATTGCCAAGAGTCTTCTTTGAAGAAGTCATGAACAGCCAGTAAAGAAAATCGCTTATTTTAAATATGCTCAGGAGCTAAATTTAGATTATGACTACTCATCCTTCAACCCTCAGAGCTATTTCAATCATAAACCCTTACGGTTGGGAAATCTGCATGGGCTTCAAACCCTATGAGTTTCGCTCCTGGGAAAGTTCATTTCGAGGTCTTTGCTTAATTCATGTCTCCGCCAGCAAAGAGTTTGAAGATGAGTTTGAAGACTACCTTGAGCATGGAGAGATTGCCAAAGAAGAAATCAAACAGATGCGAAAATCTATTATTGGCTTTGCAATTGTGACTAATATGCTTTGGATTGAGGAAAGCCAAACGTGGGCGCACAAGATGGAGAACCCAGCAATCTTTGACGAATTTATCCCGTGCCCAGGGGCGTTGAACTACTGGAGTCCCTACAAGAATAAACCAGAACAATCTGTTGCGTTTCATAAGGCGTGGGACATGATTGAAGCCAATGCCTATGTTGAGGCTGATCCAGAGGAATGTGTCATTAGCTTGTCCGTCTTTGGTTTAGAGGATGTTAAAGCTGAATCATCTGAGAGAGTATTAATTACTCCAGCGCCTTAATCTCTTTGAAACCATTATTTATTCTAGATATGAAGCCTCAACATGAAGTCAGTACTAAGGACTTGTATGATTGCTCAGTACAGCAAATTGAGTATGAACAAGGATTAATCAGCAACCGTATCTCATGGATGTTGACATTCCAGGGCTTCTTGTTTGGGGCTATGGCGCTTGTAGCCAGCGATAGTTCTGCTCAAGCTGTCAGAATAACATTCAAGTCTGTTCTTCCTCTTTTGGGGATTTTGACATCTTCACTGGCCATTCTTGGGATTTATGCCTCTTGTTTAACAATTGACGCTGTTAGACGTAGATGGAGGGCTCATCCTGATTCCTGCGATTACATTGCAACTCTTGGCTTGAATAAAGCGAGTATTGCAGCAAGAATTACAAGCTATGGCATCCCAGTATCCACCATTTTCGCTTGGCTAAGCATTATGATTGGCCTGCGTAACTTAACCTAGACCTGGTAAGAACAGAAGTAAGGGTCAAAGCTCCACTAGACTCGATTCGTTAGGGCGGTGCCGAACATCTGATCTCGCAAGGCGTTGAGTACTAGAAATCTGAACAGTGATTTACTGTCCACGCTCCAAATGCCCCACACTATTCAACCCCAGCACCTCAAACCCCTCAGCCCCCACCCCAAACACTGACACCGAAGCATCATCCAGGTCATAGCGAAAGCTCGACTCCCTAGGCTCATTCAGCAGCAGGGGAATCAAGGCCCGCAGCACACCCCCATGCGCCACCACCGCTGCTGACTTAGATAGTTGTCGCCACCCCTGAAGATGGGCCAACAATCGCTGCTCCATCTGCTGCCAGGACTCGCCGCCGGGGGGCACAAAGGTAAACCGTTCCTCTAACGTCATGGGTTTCAGCCGCTCATGAATCTGCTGTCACGGCTCCCCCGACCACTGGCCCCAGTTGCGCTCCCGCAGCCCCTCAGATACTTCCACCGGCAGGTCAAGGGCTTCAGCGACAATCTGGGCTGTCTCCAGCGCCCGTTGCTCCGGGGATGCCAACACAGAGCGCACCCCATACCTCCGGCACACCTCCACCAGGCGCGAAGCCTGCCAGCGGCCAGTTTCATCGAGTCCTGTACTGTCCTGCTGGCTGTGAACCCGACCCTTTGTATTGAGGGCAGTCTGACCGTGGCGAATCAGCAGTAGCTTGGGCTGAATCGGGATGTTGCACATCAGGTTTCAGCGTGTTCTAGGTCTTCAGCCAGCTTTCGCTCTCGCACGAACATAAACAGGGCAAAGCCAAAGGCAAATGAGATGGCAAACATCAGGGCGATGTAGATACCCCAGACCTTCAGCTTTAGCCGCTTTCCCTCAGACACGATAAAGGTGATGGCCAGCAGCACAGCAATGGTGAGGTCTACAGCAACGAAGCTAGAGGCGGGGTTAGCCCAAACCTGATCGATGAAGGTAGACAGGTCAAAGTTCAGCAGGTTGGTGGCAGTGAACTCGCCTTTGGTGGCTATGGTGAACTGCACCAGGTAGTAGTTTGTCCAGATGAAGCCAATTACGGTTAGGGCAGCATAGATGGCTTGGCGGATCAGGGTTCCGGGCATGGGATTCTCGTTTAAGTCAGCGCCTATATTGTCCCTGCTTTGGCCATAGAACTTCGTTATCCTCGATGGAGCAGTCTCAGTAAAGTCATGGCAGATTGGATCTTCAGAACTGAATTCGACCTAGAAGCATTTATCTGGGCGAATTTAGAATCTCTACTCCACCTCAAACCCCTAGCCCGTCAATACATCATTGATGGCCAAATCTGCGACATCTTGGCTACTACCCCAGGACGGCAGCTTGTTGTTTTAGAACTCAAGAATGTTGAGGATCGCTATGTTGTGCAGCAGCTCACCCGATACTACGCCAGTCTGCGCCATGGTCACCCCTTTGCCAACCAGGTAGACTACAACTTGCCCATCCGCCTGATAGCGATCGCCCCCACCTTCCACGCCCATAACCACATCGACCGAGAGCACAGCCGCCTCGACTTTGAGTTCTACCGTTTTAGCGTCATGGGCGAGGGTGATCACTTTAGTTTCCAGCTTGCCAGCGCTGACTCAGCAGCAGAGACAGCGGTTGAGGTAGATCCTAAGTTTCATCCGTTCATGCGGTGTACAGAGGGAGAGCCAGGGCTGACCACACCTGCGCGGGTCATCGGGCGGCCACCAAAGTCCTTGCGGGCACAACTGGAGCAGATGACCCCAGAGCAAGAAGCCGTAGTATCGGCCCTGCGACTTCAGATCCTTGAGTTTGATGAGCGCATGAGGGAAGTGGGCCGCTCTAGTCGAACGCAGTACGGCTTGGCCAAGGGGGAGAAGGAAGTCTACAAAACTAAGCTCTGCGCTGAGTTTTTACCCATAGGGCTGGGTTCTTCGCTACCTGAGTTATACCTGATGCTGCCATATCCCAAAAAAGAGTTTGGAGCACCAGGCCGTACCTATAAAAAGGAACTGGTTAAAGGGCTAGCCTGGGCCGGTATATCCCTCTGGTTTCAGCCCCAGATGGTGAGGATTTACCTGGGCAAAAGTCGTTATGGATTAGGCTATGAGCTTAGCTATGAGGATTACGCCAAAGTCTGTGAGCGGCTTTTGGGTTATCGCCCTGTTCTACAGTCATTTGCCGATTTAGTTGTTCTAGCGCTGTCTGAGTGGAAGCAATTGATTGAACCCAAACCAGGCGATGACATCACGGGATAAATTAATCCAGCAAATCGCTACTGCGCCGGAAAGCTGAACATCTGCACCGCATAGATCTCTGTCCCCGTGCGTGAAGCCACGATGCCATAGCCAAAGCTGGTGTAATCAGCAGTCAGCAGGTTCTCTCGATGGCCAGGGCTGTACATCCACCCCTTCTGATATTCCTCAACGAGGCCAAAGGAGAGAGCCACAGGCATTCCACCCTTCTGCTGCATGATGTTCTCGCCCGCCCCAACCTGGCCCCCAGCAGCCATGAAGCGGTCTGAGGGGTCTTGGCCATCGGGGTTGACGTGGTCGTAGAACTGACGAGCCAGCATGTCTTCAGCGTGTCTCTGGGCCACCTGAGAGAGCAGCGGGTCTTCGACCAGGGGCGGCAGACCATTCACCTGGCGATCGCGGTTCACCACCTCCAGGGCCAATGCTCTGAGTTCGGGTAGCGGTTGGTTGCCTAGCCTAGAATTCCACTGGGTTTGAGGTTGACCAGTAGCCCAGCCGGGGCCACCAGTGCCATTGCTTTGGAAAAACAGTTGGTGAAGCTGCACCAGGGCATAGCTGCCAAACACCAGGGCAGAGAGAACCACTGCCCAGTGAGGATTAGAGGAGGTGTGTCGAAGCTTAAGTGGCCGAGTCGAGCGGCGATACTTTGGCATCTGCATTTCACCAAGAAGGAGTTAACGGAGCAGACTTCGGTAGTACGTGTTCATGTGCTCTCTGGCTGCTGGGTCAGAGGGAAAACTACGGGTTGTGAAGTCCATGCCTTCGCTTGATTTGATGCGTAAATACACATCAGTAGCATTGACCCGCCAGACTTCTAATGTGTATCTCACGTTGCCACGATTAGCTTGGTTGTTGAAGATCCGGCTACCATCGCTCCTAATTACGCTGGTCAAATACTCACAGGCTAGGCCATCACGATCATCGTCTAACGAAGCTGGTGCAGTTCCCATGTAGTAATGCCACTGAGCTTCAGGCTGAGTCGCAAAGGCAGAACAGGTTGTACCTGCGTAGGGAGGTAGATTTTGAGCATTGACCGCAGTTCCACCAAGCAAGATTAAGCATAGGGGAGACAGCTTCAGCGCCCGTAAAAATAGATTGACCATTAGGATTTTCATGGATTAATGCTGGTCTATTATTCCCTGCTGCTGAATCAAACCCCAGATTCCTAAGCGCTTAACACAGAAAATATATGTACTTTAATTTCCATGCATTTACTGCCTAAACGCTTCATAATCACTATCGAGAATCCATAGCCAAGAGGCTCTAAAACAAAACCTCCAAGACCAGCGGCAGTCTTGGAGGTTTCAAATTCAGGGTGCAGAAAACCAGCTATGGCTATCTGCTGTTGTCCGCTGTGGTTCGATAGTGCCCAGGTATAGGGGGGCGATCGCAGCCTGAAAATTAGCCATAGGGAAACTTAGATCACCGGCAACGTGTATGTCCGCTCACATAAGTTCCATTTTTCCTGGTGTAGCCATTGACGTAATGGCAATTTGAACCTGAGCTGCTGGAGCCAGAATAAGATGATCCGCTACCACCTAAACGGCCTCCCTCTCTAACGCTGGCTGCCCTATCACCACAGAGGTTGCCAGCGCTATCTGTTTGCCAAGGGTAGTCACATAAGCCTGACCCACTGCCACTAGAAGAAGTGCTGCTGGCAGATGTTGTGGTTGTCGTTATTGGCGCGATCGCAGTGGGAGTAAAAGTGACTGCTGGGGGAGTAACAGCAAAGGGAGTAGGTGCCAATGGACGATTAGCCTGGGCTTGGGCATAGTTTTGATTGCTGGCGTACTCACCCGCCTTCTCTTGGGCTAGTTGGTAGTTGTCAGCGAAATCTGGAACCTGGCCCATGAAAATGCTGGCTTCTCTCCACTTCTCTGCAACATTGCGCCAATCGTCGGCAGTGCGGGCCTGCTGAGCAAGCTGGGATGCATTCGTGGCGGCGTTAACCGCATCTGAGAAGGTAGCCGCCGCATTAGGAACAGGTTTGCCCTGCTGAGCGTAGGAGAGCGCTAGAAGGTATGTCTCTCTCTCCTTCTGAGCTTCGCTATAGAGGGAATCCGACTCTGGAATTTGCTCGATGATGTAGATCGCCTCTTGCCACCGGGCAGTAATCACTTCCCAGTCAGAGGACGATACAGCGGATTGAGTAATGTTTTGAGCACTCTCAGCCTTCATAGCGGCACTGTCCATCACCTGGCTGTATGCGCTCTGCCCAAGGGGTTGTGTAATCGTCTCTGGCTCTGGCTCGGGTTGAACCTCTGGCTCAGGTTGAACCTCTAGAGCGGGTTGAACCTCTGGTGTCTCTAATGTCTCCGGGGCTATTTGGGCGATCGCTGCCTCGTTACTGACTACCTCAGTGGGCAGCGGTGCTTTCAAGAGCCAGGAAGATAGGGTAGACAGTGTGACAACACTCATCAGTCCTACCCCGCCTACGATGGCGTAGATGGCTTTGCTGCCTATGGGTGCCTTCTTCTGCTCCATGATCGTCTTAGTGATTTTGCGAGGGGGTTGTGGGGCCATAGATCAAATCTTTGAGAGAAGCTGACTCTGCCTACTTCCTCAGTTAACCCGCCCCTCCATGAGGATCATCCCCAGAACATCAAAAAATTGGAAATTAAATATTTGGCCTACGCTTCCTTCATCTACTCAACCCTCACCAGCTCATTCCACCGGGTGGTGAATCGTTGAGTCCGCCTAGCCCGCATCCTCCACCCTGACTGTAACTTCAGTCGTAGAGACGGCAGCGGCTGAAGTCTACCTGTGGCCCCGTCGAGCAGTACACCAGGCTACGGCCAGCCTCTAGAGCATCTTCGCTGGTGGGGTAGGTTTCGCCATCGGTGAGGGTGGCTAGTTCTGGGGTGATGACCCAGCAGTGATA
>QBMN01000200.1 GCA_003241845.1 Shackletoniella antarctica
GACGGCACGGCGAGGCTGTGGGACTTAGACGGCAATCAACGGGCACTGCTGGAGGGCCATCAAGGCCCGGTCAGGCAGGTGGTGTTCAGTCCCGACGGCTCCCAGATCGCCACGGGCGGTGACGACGGCAACAGTCGCATCTGGGCGTTGAATGGTCAGCAAATTGGCCAATACGAAGGCTATGGCGTTCTGCGGGATGACTGGCAATATATTGCTGTTGTCCTACAACCCAAAGAACCCCTCCGCAAAAATGCCGTAGTGCAACTCTGGCCCGTCTACACTCTCGATCGCCTCGACGACCTCCTCGCCGCCGCCTGCCAGCGCCTCACCTCCTACCTGGCCCACAACCCCAACCGCACCGACGCCGACCGCGCCCTCTGCCACCTCCCGCCCCTCAACCCGCCACCACCATAGCGTCCTCCACCCCAGAGCGCAGGAGCGCCACAGGCAGCATTCCCGAGGTCAGAGAGAGACGACTAGACAACACGACTGGGAAGGTTAGCTAACGTCGACAAGGTGACGCTCGAATATGGGGTAAAAGTAGCAGGGGAAGCTGGGGTGCCCTACGTCACCAAGGGCACAGCTAACGCAAATCTTAAGATCACGGTGGAGTGTTCGTTCCCCAAGGAAAGCTGAAGCTCCATCGCCTGGGAGTAGCCCCAGATTAGCCCATGAAATTGCCCAGGCTAGTTGCCCGCGCCGCAACCAGTCCGTGACTGCATCTCTTGCGGAAACCCTCTCTAAACAATGCATCCACGCCAATCGAGGGGTTTGAATGCAACTTTTAGGTAAAACGGCGAAATAAGGCTTTGAGACAACTGGCACAAGCCAGCACAGGCCAAATTCAGTCCATTCTTTAGCCCTACTGGCACAGAGTATATGTGCTCAGGGCAATAGGAAGTGGAGTACCTAAGTGCACTGGTCTTCCCGCCTAGCCGAACCTTGGCCAAGAATACTATTATTTAATATAAGAAAAAAAGCTTTTATATTTAAGATTTTTAGAAGTAAGTTGTTAAGAAATTGATCTTATAAGTGTCGAACAGCTACATCAGGGGCCATGCGGGTGACCTCTACCTTCTGGGCCAGGTCGCCCAGGGCCTGGGCGCGGGTGGTGAATAGAATATGGCCGTTGGTGGTGGGTAGGTAGGGCCGCAGCTGGCGCAGGTCATCGGCGTTATCGAACACCAGCAGCCAACCCTCGTGAGTGGCCAGCCACTGTTTCACTAGGGTGACCACCATGAGCGGGTCATCCTGGTGGTTACCAAGGATTTGCAGGGTTTGCGCGAGCGCTACATAGCCGGTGATCAGCTCAGTTTCCTGTTCGGCCCTGACCCAAAACACATGCTCATACTCAGCCTGGTGGCGATAGGCATATTCCACAGCGGTTTGGGTTTTGCCAATGCCCCCCAACCCAGAGAGAGCGGCTCGTCCTCGGCTGGTGAGGGCCGCGTGAATGGCCGCCAGCTGGTCTTCTCTGCCGGTGAAGAAGGGGTTGCGGGGGTAAGGCAGCGGTTGAGTTGTGCCAGGAAAGACCACGGTGGCCGGGGTGACCCGTTCTGCCTGGGGGACAGGTGGCGGGAACGTGGGGCGAGTCGTGGGCTTTGCCCGGTCTTCTAGGGCCAACAGCAACAGCTCTTCGGCCTCGGCTTCGGTCTGATCGACAAAATCTACATAGGCCACGGAGGCCAGCAACCCCGTCGGTTTGCAGGGGGCCACTCGAATGGGCAAAAGTTTGCGATCGCTGGCAGTTGGGTCTTGATTCCAAGCGGCGGCCCATTCGGGCTGGGTGTAGATGGCGTTGAGGTAGTCTTCGGATAGGACGGCAATAGTGCGATCGCAGTTTTGGGTTGCACTTTGTATGTCCAAAACAAAGTTGCCCCCAGGGCGAAAGTCCCAGGCTTGGATGACGACGGTTTTGCCGTGCTCCTCCAGCACCCAGGCGATCCACTCGGCCCAGGTGGCATCGGCTTTGTTATAGCTGATGAAAAAGTCTTTAGTCACCGCATCGTCTCCGTAGCACGGGAGATAGTCATCGCCCAGCGTTAAAGGTCACTACAATCTGAGGCCAACCGGTATCGATCGCAACCCCCTTCATAACTCATGCCATTAGGAAATGCCTGGCAAATTTGATTTGAGTGAGCCTGGTGGCCTCAGTTGGAGCAAGCGTTCATGGTGTCGGGTAACGTAATGCCGTTCTATATATCTTTAAGGGGAATGCGTTACACGGTAGCGAATGATACCGTTTCTACCTCGGCCGGTAATGCCTCCTGCCAATGGCCTAGAAGGTAGGGCAGGTAAGCGTTTTGGAGCGCTGCTGTCACCTCAGGGAGCAGATCTTTCCCTCCCTTTGCCCCTAACCAGCCCGCCAGGGGAAGGGTGAGGTTTTGCAACGCCTGGTCAGCGTCTAGGGTTAGTTCTGAGGGGATAAGCGATCTCACCTCGTAAACCTTTTGGCGCTTCTGATCGCGCCGCCCGGTGGTCGCTCCAGTGGCCTTGAGTAGGGGTTGCCCTAGGAAGGTTTCGCAGATGTGGTTGACGCGCCGGATGGTGTCCCACTGGTCGTTAAATTCAATCCCCAGGACGCGGGCAATATCGGCCTGGCAGTGTTTGAGCAGGTGCCCGATTTTGGAAATCGCCTCGTCGGTGTTGGTGAGGGTGTCACCGGCTCTGCTGATTAGATCAGCAATGCCCAGCCGTTCTAGGGCGTGGATACGATAGCCAATGAGCTTACGGCTAACGTCGGGGATAAAGGTTGGGCCGTCTGCTGCCAGGTTGTCTAGTGCAGCCTGGTCGCGGGCCTTGAGTTGATCGCGGCCTAGGGTGAGGTAGAACAGCAGCTGGGCCTGCCCTCGGAAGTCGGGGCAGAGCATGTCGAGCAAAGCTAGGCCAGGCTGAACGGGTGCCCGATAGCGCTTGGCTAGGGCATGTTTGGCCAGTTGCCGCTGATTGTCTGTGGTGTGGAAGGGCTTTTCTTTGAGTTGGTCGGCTTCTTTATCGGTAATGTCATTGGCGCGCCCAACCTCACCCGACCGCAGCTCCGCGCGGGCCAGGGACGAATACCTGAGCTCTTCTGCCAGTGGCTTAGTGTCACCAACGTCGGGGGCAGCCTCAACGCTGCAGCCCATTCGCTTAAGGTAGGCCAGGACTAGATCGCTGTAATGGTTGATGGAGGCATTGTCGCGGGCGGCTGACTTAGCCCAGTAGTCAACGAATACCGGATCGATTGAGCCGCCATTGTCACTCGGGGCCAGCAGCTGATGCAGGTTGGCCTTAGCCCGGTTCAACTCACCATCTAGCAATATGCGCGGATCATCGCTGCCGTTGCCCCGTTTAAGGGCCGGGGGTAGGCCGCGTCGGTGGTTGGGTTCCCCCAGGTAAAGCGGGACCTCTTTATCTCTCAGGCGTACCAGCTGCTGCACACCATTTTCTGGGGCCAGGTTGCCCGCCATGAATGAGAATTGGCCTTTGTAGAACCCGAAAATCTCAAGGCTAAAGCCAGATTCGATGACGGGGGAGAGGATCACCACCTCAAACGCCCGTATGAAGGTGTTGATCAGCTCCTTGTCGCCCCCCTCCAACAGCACCTTAAATTTGGCCGCTGGGTGATCTACTTGTTTAATGGTTTCGGCATCGACCCGTAACACCCGCTTGCCGTGGGACAGCGCCTCCTGCTCTAGGGCAATAGAGCCATATTTGCTCTTAGGGGTCTGGCTGCTGGTTGTGACCAAGCAAGGGCCTGCACCATTCTTTAGGTGGTCTCTCAGTCGCTTAAAGGTTTCGAGGCAGGTGCCGGGGTAGACTTTGCGACCGGACCAAGGTTGATAGGTGTTCTGCACACAGGTGATCTGGTCGGTGGTTGCGCCCACCAATTGAGCGATTGCGTTCAGTTCGTGGTCGCTAAGGTGCGCGTCGAGGATGACGATGGGATAGCCCGCCGCAACGCAACGCTTAAGGAATTTGGCTAGGTGGGGAATAACTTGCCCGCGCTTGACCAGGCCACTGTGAACCAGGTCGTTTAGGACGCCGCGCACCTCGTCGAGTACCACCACGCCGACCGGAGCCGTAGCGCCATTGAAACCAGACATGCAGTTTTCACGGGTGCTGTGAATGCAGAAAGTAGCCCCGCTGGCCCCGATGGTGTCTCGGTATTGGGGCATCTCTGCCCGCGTTGGCAGATTGAACCGCGTCCCGTTAGTGGTTTCGAGTGATACTCGATAGGTGAATATCCAAACCGGGTTTTCGTCGTTCTGGTAGGGCTTAAGGAACGTTTCGAGCCAGGTTGTTTTGCCTGTATTGGGGGCCGATGCGACCGCAATGATTTTTGAGCCGCTTAGATCAATGCCCGCCATGGCATCCGATACCCAGCGGGTGTTGACTATATGAGTTGCCTGGGTCAGCTGTTGGGCCTCTGGAATCTTGAAGCCTCGGTTCGATGACTTGGGCTGCGCCGCCGCCGGTGGCACTGTTGCCCTGGCCGCAAATTCTGCCCAGGTGAGCAGCTGCGCCGCCTGGTAGGTGTCGAGGCTGATCTCGTCGATGTCGCCGGTTTTAGTCGCTTGCCCCCACCAACGCACTGATAGAGGTATCCCCCAGTAATCCATCAGCGCGGCCATCCGCGAGTAAGCCCGCATTACCAACGGGTTAGCGATCGCGCCGCCATCGGCATTTAATACCACGCTGGTGCAGCTGCGGGCATCGAGCGCCGCCCGCAGCTGCACGGGTGCCTTGGCCCATTGCCCGCCCGCCATGCCGATCCACGCGCCGCCATAGCGGGCCTGGGATAGCGCAGGTTTGAAATACCCCTCTGCCACCTCAACTACGCCACCGGGGGCCTCGCTGCCGTAGACCCCTAGGGGCAACTCGCCATTGTCGAGGTTGGGGCCGGGGCCATCATGCTTGGCACTGCTGCCCCAGTAATAGCCGCCCTTAGGGTTGCGAATCTGCACCCCGGTAATTTGCCCCAGATGGTTGGGTACTGCGATCGCCCATGTGTAGACACCGGGCACCAGCTGCCCGCCGTGGTCGACACCAGGGATGCCCCATCGAGCGCCGCTGACGGGTTCACCGCCGCGCCATGTGAATAGATGCTTGGCATCGACCAGGCGCTGTAATTCGTCGAGGGTGACCTGGGGACGCTCGGCAATTTCTGCCCGGTGGGTCTGCGACAGCCCACAGGCCGCGATCGCCCGGTAAGCAGAATCTCGGTGGGGGATAGGTAGTGCTGGTACGGCTGGGGCTGCTGGCTTGAAGGTTACCCGCAGGGGGCGATCCGCTGATGCGCCCTCACCCCAGGCCCAGACGGGGCAGCCGTTGGCATCGTCCTTTATGTAGCGCCACTGCCCGCCGGGGGTGGCCGTGGTATCGCGGCAAAATACAAAACCGGTGCTCAGCGATTCGCGGCAATCATGGCGGTGGTAGTTGCCATTGCAGATCGGGCAATCGCGGCCCAGGTGCTTAAATCCAGAGGTGCTAGTCATAGCGCACCTCCCTGCTGATCCCACCAGGCGGCGGCGGCTGCACCATTAAGCTCGGCCGCCGGCACCCGGCACTCAATTCCCGAAAAGAAATCAACCACCCGCCGAGCCTGGCGCCATGAGAAGGAGCCGGGGAATCGTCTGCCAGAATAGGCGCAGACAATCTCAAAAGCACCGGGCTGCCCTGCCGCAGTTTGGCCCCTCAAAGGGCGTAACGGGTCTGGCGGTGGGGCTTTTAGCGATCCATGGTGGGTGCGATCTCGGGAGTGGAGATTCCCCTGGCGCGCTCGGGTACCGGATGTTGGATTTTGGCGTGAAATGAAAATGACGCTCATTCTTAGACTTACCTGTCTAATTACGTCACTTCGAGCGGTAGCTCACTCTCTGATCCCGTTCCGCCGCCCAGCGAATAGGATCTAATGCGAAACCCCACCCCCGGCTAAGCCAGGAGTGGGGTCTTGTTTTTAGGGGTGTTAGAGAGTGGGTCGCCGCTAAAGTGGCGCGGTTTACTTGGTTTTGAGAAAGATTTCGCCGGGTTTCTGGCTGCCAAAGAAAGGCGCACGAACCCAATCTGACCTTGGTGTAGTCAGGGGTTCGATAAATTGGATTGCTAAAACCCTGAGACATTGAAAAGCCTACGGTACATACCCCGGCAAGTACTGCCAGGCATGGGAAAACAGGCGCACTATTGCGCCGCTGATCGGTATCAGCTATCCTGTAGGGGAATTTGTTTTAAACAAACGAAGCCCGTCACGTCCCCATGGCGTGTTCTGGAATAGAGCTGAGACGACGCGATAACCTTTTCCGGGGTTGCGTCGTTTTCGCTTTTTAAAGGGTTCGTGCTGCTGGGGTTACATGGCGCACCTCCATCGGATGGCTTAGTTTACAGGATGGATCAAGTGGGTGGATCTTTGGCCCGGGGCCATCAAGCCATCACCGCCTGACTAATGGGGGCTAGTCGCTCCACCGGTTCCCATTGGGGGGCAATGGGGCTGTAGGTGCAATGGCAAACAACCATCTTGTTGCCCTCGGGGCTGGTGAATGGCTCCACGGTGCTGACAATCCAATCGCCGTCGCGGGCTTCTACCTCATCCCCATTGCGGCGAGACTCATAGACCCGATCTCCCACCTGAGGAAAGTCGCCATCGTGCCAGCGTTGCTCTGCCAGGATGCTGGTGAAGCTGCCCTGGGGTTGTAGCTGTCGGGATTCCCAACCAGGGGCGTCCAAGTCGGCTTTATAGATAATCCACATCGCTATTCATCCTCCATGTAGTTAGGAAACTGGGCTTCACCCTCAAACTCACAGTCTACGGGCAGTATCCGGTTGCCGTTTGGCGTGAACTGTTTCAGCTTCCACCCATACTTCTTAGCCATCTGCGCGCAGTGCCCAGGCGTTGCTGCCGCGTGAACTGTGCGGCGAGCGCGATCTCTGCCCTGGGTCATGGCTGCTCACCCTCCGTAGGCGCTGGGCCTTGTGCCAGTTGTCCAAGGATAAGCCACTTTACCAGTCGGCCTGGTTGTTCCACAACGCAAACACTCAACCCCTGCTGGATAAAGCTTTCAGCGGTTTTGTTAAGTCGATGGCCTAACCCTGGGCTAAAAACCTGCTGATGTTGCATTTTCTCAACGAGAGAATGTGGGTTTTGGGCATTGCCCTGGGTGGTGTGCCAGTTGGGGGTGATCATCCTGCCATCCTCTGCCACAGTCGGGCAATCTCAGCCAGCAGCACTTGGCTGTTTTGGGTAAATGCCCGGTGCTCTGTGGCGTTAGAGGCCAGCTGCTCATCAAAGCGCTGTCGCCATTCTTGATGCTCTGTGGTGTTGACCTGGGCCTCAAGCTGCCACTGCTCACGCGCCGCCCGCATCTCCGCCCGATCCGCCCTGGCTTCTTCGAGTAGGGTTTCAAAGCGCTGGCTATGCTCATCATGCAGCTGGTCAAAGCGCACCCGGTCGATGCCCTGATTGTGGGCGTTGTCTTCAATCCGCACGGCCAGGTCGGCCCTGGTGCTGCTGGTGGCCTCTTCGGTTTCGATCTGCACTTCATCAATCCGTGCTCCCCAGGCTTCGATAGCCCTGGCATTGCTATCAGTTATCTGGCGCGTTTCCCTGAGGCCAGCGGCGTTGCTCTCTACCAGCTGGCGGGTGCCCTCTAGGTTGGCCTCAGTGCGGGCCTGAGACTCTGCCACGGTGGCCAGAATCGCCTCTATACGGTCTAATCGTGCCGTGCTGTCGGTCATGGCTATTTGCCCTCCTGCTGTTCTTTAAGCCATTTCTCAATCAGCATTGTCACAATCTCATTCATAGAGGTTTGCTGCAAAGCACACTGGGATTTGAATTGAGCCCGCAGGTCTGGCTCCATCAAAACTCGTATGGCCACGGTCTTTTCCTCGCTGCTCATTATCTCGGCAACAGTGCAACGCCTCAATTATGGGTGATGACTGCATTAATAGAAGCTTTATAGCAAAATCTCTATTTGCATATTAATGCATAAGTGCATATCTATGCTATAAAAGTGTCAGTTGGAAACGGCATGAGCACAGGGCTGGGCCTAGTTGGCCCACTGTTTCTCGTGCCAACCTGCGCCAAACCAGTACCGACACCGGACTAAGGAGCTTTTGCGATGACAACCGAAACCGTAAGTCTTCACGCTTTTTGCCGAGATAACGGCTTAGCCAAAACGACCGTGCGCCGTTGGCT
>QBMN01000201.1 GCA_003241845.1 Shackletoniella antarctica
GCCCCAGACTATCTACGACTTTGGCGGCTTTCCGCCCCACTTGTCTGAGCTGGTCTACCCCGCACCGGGCAACCCCGCCCTGGCGCAGCGGGTAGCCGAGCTGCTCACCCAGGCAGGCTTTGCCCCTCGGTTCAACAGCCGTCGCGGCTACGACCACGGCACCTGGGCCCCGCTAATCTTGATGGATCCGGCGGGCCAGATTCCGGTGGTGCTGCTCTCAGTGCAGTCGCGGGAGACCCCGGCCCACCACCTGCACCTGGGCAAAGCCCTGGCCCCCCTGCGCGACGAGGGCGTGCTGATCGTCGGCAGCGGCGCCGCCACCCACAACATGGCCGCCTTCAACGGCGACTACCACGCCGCGCCCTCCGCCTGGGCAACGGAGTTTGACCGCTGGCTGGCGGTGGCGATCGCCCAAAACGACCTCACCACCCTGGTGAACTATCGCCAGTTCGCCCCCCACGCCGAGCACAACCACCCCACTGACGAGCACCTGCTGCCGTTGTTTGTGGCAGCAGGTGCAGGCGGTAAAGGTCAACAGGTCAACCAAGGGTTCACCTACGGGGCCTTCAGCATGGCCGCCTACCGATTTGATTGATTTTAGACTTTAGAGTTGCCCAATCCAAAATGGCTCATCCAAACTCCAAGGTTTTCCACCCATTCACCCATCCATCCACATTCCCTAGGAGAAACTCCCATGGCACTTGGCAAACTGATCGACGGCGAATGGACCGCCGAATGGACTGAGCGCGACGACTCGGGCCAGTTTAAGCGGATGCCCACCCTGTTTCACAACTGGATTACAGCGGATGGCTCCAGCGGCTTTAAAGCTGAGCCGGGGCGCTACCACCTGTATGTATCCCTGGGCTGCCCTTGGGCACACCGCACGGTGCTGCTGCGATCGCTCAAGGGGCTGCAAGACGTGATCACTATCTCCATCGTTGACCCGGTGATTAGCGACCAGGGCTGGAAATTTTCAGAGCGCTTTGGCAGCATTCCCGACAGCCTCTACGGGGCCGACTATCTTTGGCAGATCTACACCCGCGCCAAGGCTGACTACACCGGACGGGTGACTGTGCCGGTGCTGTGGGATAAGCAAACCCAAACCATCGTCAACAACGAGTCGCGGCAGATCATTCAAATGCTGAATTCAGAATTTAACGAATTCGCCGCCTTCCCAGAGCGCGACTTTTATCCCGAAGCGCTGCGCCCCGCCATCGACGCGGCCGTAGACGCCATCTATCAGCCGATCAACAATGGCGTCTACCGCAGCGGCTTTGCCGCCTCCCAAACCGCCTACAACGGTGCAGTGACCGAGCTATTTGAGGCGCTAAACTATTGGGAAGGGGTTCTGGGACAGCAGCGCTACCTGGTGGGCGACCAGATCACCCTGGCCGACTGGTGCCTGTTCACCACCCTATTTCGCTTTGATCTGGCCTACCACGGATTGTTCAAGACCAACCTCAAGCGCCTGGTCGATTTCCCCAACCTGTGGGCCTACTGCCGTGAGCTGTACCAGCAGCCGGGGGTGGCTGAATGGTGTAGCCCCGAGCATGTCAAGCAGCTCTACTATGCCGGGCTGCCTGAGCTCAACCCCAGTGGCATTGTGCCCGCCGGGCCGGATATTGACTACGGGCTGCCCCACGGGCGCGATCGCCATTTTTTTTTGGGGGGGGGGTAAAGCCGCTGGCTCAGGTTGCCTAACCCGATGAATCAGCGCAGGCTGCTCTTGAAATCTGGCCTATTTTAGCGGCGGCCTTGCCATCGATAGGAGTAGAAACGGTGAAACCGCCCAATCCCCCCTAGAATAGTACGGACTAAAACCATTGCCTGCCGCACCAGCTATGTCTACCCCCAATGCCTTTCAGGCCGTTGCTTTAGAGCCAAGTCTTGCCACCGTTAGGGCGCTTGTCAGAGCCTATCAAGCCTTTTCGAGCTATTCCGAAACCTTTGTGCGGCAGTATGATCTAACCTCAGCTCAGTTTGATGTCGTCGCCACCCTCGGCAATACCCAAGGCATGAGCATGGGAGACATTGGTGAGAAAACATTGATTACGAAGGGTACCCTGACCGGAGTCGTTGACCGTCTCGAACGCAAAGGCCTGGTCACCAGAGAGACCCCCCCCGAAAACCGCCGCAGCGTCATTGTGCAACTCACCGCCGCCGGTCAGCAGCTCTTCGCGCAAGTTTTTCCTGCCCACATTGGGGATATCAAACAGCACCTCGAAACCTTAGATGCTTCAGAAATGGAGCTTTTGCGAGTGTTGCTCAACCGCATTCAAACCCTATTTTGACGATGCCCTGCTGCTGATATAGAAGAGTCGTACCAGGACAAAAAACCCGCTGGATAGGGGCGGGTGGCTAGGTACTGGCGGCAACGAGGGGTGATGTTGATGCCCTGGACCACGGCGGTGAGCAGGCTGTCGTCTTGGGTGGTTTGGTAAAGGCGGGCCAGGTTTTGCACTGTTATCGCAGTGCTGTGCTGGCCGTTGAAATCTATAAAAATGACGAGCTGCTGCTGCAAATGCTGCTGAGCCTCAGCCAACAAGCCGGGCTAACCGTAGGTGCTGGCTTGGCTGTAGCGATCGCCGGACTTAGATTTTGATATCGAGGGCCTGCTGATCGCGCGATCGCGTCTGCTCATACAGCGCTCAACCCCTGCAAACTCTAACCTAGAGATAACATTGCCCTAAGTTTACTAGTCTGGCAGACGGCTGAGCGTTTGGGCCTCAGGGTGACGATAGCATCATGCATTGTTGACTTGCCCGAGGCCGATTTGATGACCACGGGCAATCATTGTGAATTGTGTAGGCTAATGGGCGGGCTGCATCAGCAGATGGCGCAGTTTATCGCGCTCATCAGCTGACAGAGTAGAGGCAAATTTTTCTAGATCCTGCGGCCCCATGGTGCTAAGCACCTGGTGTAGCGCTTCTATCCCTGGTGTAACCGCTGCCGGGGTAGAGTTATTTCCAGGCAGGTCACAGCTACCGCCATCACAGTTGAGTTGTAGATTGTGCCAAGTCATCGTCGGTACAATCCAGCCGCGCCGCCCATGTAGTTCGTGCAGCAGTACTTCAGTTTCCCAGAACGTTTTAGGCGATGGATACTGTTCTTCGGCCCAGGCGTGGGGCACCGTAAAGCAGCCGAAGTGATGGCTATATTCTTCAGAGTCAAGCAGAGCCGTAATCATCGCTTTAACCCCGTGGCGCATCAGCGTATCGCAGTAGCGACGCATTTCTTCTACATCGCTGGGAGCGCGGCCAATAAAGTGCTTGAAGCATAGCTCAATAAATTTTGGGTTTGAGGAATTGTAGTAAAACTCATTGAGGTACACCTCAGAGTGGCCCAGCTCACGCAGAAACCGCTTAACGCCAATCTTATTTCGTAAGAATTCTGCTTCAATTTTAGCCAACTGCTTGCGTTCAAAGCTGTAGGGCTGCCGCTCAAGTACCTGGGCATAAATTTGTTGCAAAGCCAACCGACGCTCTTCCCCCGGAGACTGCCGACTAACCGTAATTTCTTTCACCGCAAACTCATCTGACATCATGGCGCACCTTCCTCCGAGAGAAAATATCGTTTTAGCCTGTGGCCTGCTTTCAGACTGCCCAGGTTAAAACTTTGGCCTATGGTATCGACGCTTTTCTTAACGATGGCCGCTACGGCTCGCTTATCTTGATATTCCTTGGCAACTCCATGGGCCAGGATGCCTCAGTTTACCGCTTGGGTACATGCAGAACCCACAAACGACCCCGCTGTCGAGCACTGTGGCTTACTTGGCGACCTATAAAAAAGCCGCCTGCTGCGCCGCGAGTAGTTCCTCGATGCCTAGCTCACCGACCGCCAAAATCTGATTCATCTGCTGGCGGCTGAAGCTGCCCTCTTCCGCAGTACCCTGTACCTCAATAATATTGAGATTTTCGTTGAGCACCAGATTGAAGTCTACGGCGGCGGCTACATCTTCTTCGTACTGCAGGTCTAGAAAAGTGTCGTCTTCGATTAAGCCCACTGAAACCGCCGCTACGCTATGTATTAGGGGCGATCGCACCAGTAAGCCCTGATCTACCAGCCCTTGCACCGCATCCTTGAGGGCCACGTAGCCCCCAGTAATCGAGGCTGTACGAGTCCCCGCATCGGCCTGAAGCACATCGGCATCCACCAGCAGGGTGCGCTCACCCAGTAGCTCAAAGTCGAGGGTTGACCGCAGACTACGTCCTACCAGCCGTTGAATTTCCTGGGTACGCCCCGACAGCTTTAACAATTCTCGCGTCTGGCGCTGGGGCGTAGCCCCCGGCAGCATCCGATACTCCGCCGATAGCCAGCCCCGCCCAGACCCCTGCAAAAAGCGAGGCACGCCGTCTTCAACCGACACCGTGCAGAGCACCTGAGTGTTGCCACAGCGGGTCAGTACAGAGCCGGCGGCAAACTTCGTAAACTGTCGCTCAAAACTCACAGGGCGCAGCTGGTGCGGTTGCCGACCATCTGGACGTTGCCAAACCATAGTTGAGGTGCCCAAAATACTTCAACTAGAATACAGCAGTCTATAACCGACAGCGGGTTTTTTCCGCTTCCCTCCAGATCAGGGCTACTTAAATAACGATACGCAATCCGGATCAATAGGTACCTTGTACTATTCAATACATATGGAGTAAATTATCGATTTATCTGGGGGAATTACGCTATATTTAGCCCAGCCTCTGAGGTCGCCTCTGAGGTCGCCTCAATCGTTAGGGTGGCTTCATGCCCTAGGCCTTTTGGGGCTGAGGGGCGATCGCTACCCTGCCAAACTGCCCCCGGTGTGCCCGCCCATGGTCTCTCAGCTCAAGCCTCTATCGTTGCCGTTACCGGCCATTGTTCGCCACCCGCTGCTACAAACCGTGGAAGGCACAGTACAGGTGTTTACCGCCCTCCACCGCAACTTCTTTACCAACGTCATGGTTCAGGCGCTGCGCATTGCCGACCAAGGCAAGTCTGTTCTAATTGTGCAGTTTCTCAAAGGCGGTATTCACCAGGGGCCAACCCAGCCCATGCAGTTCGGCCAAAATCTAGACTGGATTCGCTGCGACATGCCCCGCTGTATCCATGGCCCCGAAGTCAGCGCCAGCGAGCAACAGTCCGTCAAAGACCTGTGGCTCCATACCAAGTCAGTCGTCACCAAGGGGCGCTATGGTTTAGTCGTACTCGATGAGCTCAGCCTAGCCGTCAACTACGGTCTTATTCCCACCCAAGATGTAGTCGACTTTCTCCAGCAGCGCCCGCCCCAAGTAGATGTCATTCTTACCGGCCCAGATATGCCTGACGCGCTGAGCACCGTAGCCGATCAGGTCACCGAATTTCGCCGTAACTTTTTGCCCTAGCCCTTTTTTGCCCTAGCCCTCAACTGACTACCGCCATGATCAAAAATGATGCCTGGATTGCAAAGATGGCCGTAAAAGGCCTGATTCAGCCTTTCCAACCCTCCCTAGTGCGGCAGCTAGAGCAAACCGAAACCAGCCCTGCACAGCCTGTGATTAGCTATGGGCTGTCTTCCTACGGCTACGATATTCGGCTGTCCCCCGCTGAGTTTAGAATCTTTCGCCATATTCCCGGCACCGTTGTTGACCCCAAAAACTTCAGCCCAGCCAACCTAGAACCCACGGAACTCAGAACCGGCGACAGCGGCAGCTACTTTGTGCTGCCGGCCCACTCCTACGGCCTAGGCGTTGCCCTAGAGAAAATTTCTGTGCCCGATAACATCAGCGTTATCTGCATCGGCAAGTCTACCTACGCCCGCTGTGGCATTATTGCCAACCTCACCCCCGCCGAAGCTGGGTGGCGCGGACACCTCACCCTAGAGTTTTCCAACTCCTCCAGCGCTGACTGCCGCATCTATGCCAACGAGGGCGTGGTCCAGCTTATCTTCTTCGAGGGAGAACCCTGCCAGGTCAGCTATGCCACCCGCCGAGGCAAATACCAAGACCAGGCTGAGCAGGTTACCTTAGCTAGGGTATAAAGAGCCCACGGAGTCCTGTCACCAGGACATTGCCTCAGTTGACTAGGGGTGCGTTTGAGGCCCAAGCCTTGCCCAACCCTTAAATGGTAAGGTCTTTGGGAAGCCAACTTACCTAGCACTCTGATCCTTTGTCGCCGCCACTGCCGTTGATGCTGGGCGGTGGTGTTTTTTTGAGAAATCTGGTGCAACCCTATAATTTTCAGTATTTCTAGGGTTGTCAAAAGCCTTTTACCTGGGCTATGAGACTGAGCTAGCTTCAAGGCTTAATTTTACCTTTACGTATCTCCTCAATAGATCATGCTGGGTTTACACGTTTACTATTCCTAAGCACTATCTTTTAAAGGTACAGATTAATTGTTGGGTGCCTCTAACTGACAGTGCTGCGCAAGGTATATTGCTGGTGCTGTGAAGCTAGAAATTAGTTTTGATGGTCTACGTCAACCTTTTTAATTTCTATTAGAAAGTTTGACTGGCCTTTGATTTAACCAGCTTCTAGCCTTGTTTAGGTCTGATTTATACCTTTTATCTACATAATTAGTTCAGCCATGAGTCAATCACCCTTTGCTCGCTCCTTGTTTATTGCTGCTTGTGTTTCAGGGGCAATCTTCTCCGCTACTACGGCTCCCCTAGCAATTTTCAAGTCCAATATTGTTGGAATCGAACTGCAAAATAAGTCTATTTACTCTTCCGAGTTAAAGTATCTCGCTGGCCCCTACTTGGCACTGGCTGGGGGCATGAGCGCGGCAGTAGGGCTAGGAGCTTTTGGCTTGATGGGGTGGCGACAGTCATCACGCAAGCTAGCTGGGGTCGAGTCGAATCGCCAGGCTATGGCCCACGATTTGACCGTGCACCAGGCCGAGCTTGAGCGCATCAAATTCTCTGAAGCTCGGCTGCGTAACGCCAATCTCAACGCGTTTTTGTACCAAGGCCAGGCGGAAGAGGCTGATGTGAGCACAGCTTCTAAAATTGCTTTAGAGTCGAAGCTGGCCCGCCCTGAGGCAGTCGTCACTTCTCCTAGTATTGGTCAGCCAGCGGGCCAGCCTTTTGCTAATGGGTTTAGTCAGCCTATCGCCATTGACAGCAGCCGCGCAGCCTACGCACCCAGCCATGCGCCTGGTTCTGAGCCCCTCGATCAGCTTCTCAAGCAGCTCCATCAGCTATCTGAGCAGGTAGAAGAATTGCGTGGGCGATCCGGAAATCGCCTAGCTGCCTAGCCTTGGACTGGGGAATTGGCTAACGCAAAATATTCTCCTCCGGCAAAACCACATTGTCGGCATCCATAAAGGGAATTTGGGGTACGCTTGGGCTGTCAATGCTGCCAAGGCTTGCTCTATTCTCCCAAGTTGCCTGGCTTTCCTGAGGAAGACCTGTCGCTGACAGGGCACCGCTAGGAAGCGCAACTACCCGAGACTGACTTGCTTTAAGGTAGGGTTCGCCATCGGGGGTGAAGTTGAGCAGCGAACTGTTGGCACTTTCGAGCAGGTCAGATCTGGCCATGAGATTGGATTTAGCTAAATCTATCGGCTCTAGGGTCGCTAAAAAATCGACGCTGGGGCTGCTTGAAGCTGGGTCAATAGTGCTGCCGACTATAGTTTGCCAGTTCTCTTGGTAGGTGCCTTCAGAGCCTATCTCCCAAAGCTGAAGTTGAGTTTGCCAGCGGCCATCTTTAACCAGGGAAGATTTGCGATCTAGAATGGCGTGCTGTGACCCCTCGGTCGTTAGCTCGCTGATGTTCGGTGAGTTAACTAGTCGCACGGCTGACACCGTTAAGGGGGTTTTGTCTGGCAGACTAGTGGTACCAGTTAGAGTAAATTGTCCGGGTTGTCCGGTCTCAGTAATTTGCTCAATGACAATGTCAACGGTGTTATTTTGCCCCCGGCCAAGCAGATTACTCGAGGGGCGATCGCAGGCAGTGGCCAGCACCAAGACAGCGAGCACTAGAAGCTTGGTAAGAAGTTTTTTAGCCATAGGATTTCACAAGATCACGATGAAGAAATTAGGCAACTTCTCAAAAAGTGCTGGTAGCCCACGAGCTATAGCTTGGGCTTTAGGTAAGGCTGTCTATCGGTCGCAGACTTGATGTCATGGCTCTAATCACATCCGGCAACGGAGGAATTTGCCCATCACCGCGCAACCGAGACA